>CAZDRD010000019.1:0-9539 GCA_964507945.1 uncultured Candidatus Saccharibacteria bacterium | reverse complement strand
CGCTCATCGTACGCGCCGTGCTACCAAGACCTTCATGCAGTACGCGCGCAAGCTCTTGCATGTCGCGCTGCAAAAGCCCCAGTGCGTCACTTTTCTCACTCCCCTGCCCACGCCCCCGCAGCAACAGCCAAAACAAAAAAATATTGCTTGCGATGAGCAGCAGCACGATGATTCCAAGAACCAAAAAATATGTATCCATTTCAGTATTGTAGCGTGAAAATAAGATATGTCGATTGTGGGCTATTTCTTTTGTTGTATTGAGCGACGCCGTTCAAAGATAAAGTATTTTGCAACCTCGATCGTCATGAGGTTGAAGATCCCGATACCCACTAAGAGCAGCTGCTCGAACGGCGAGAGTGGCACAAGTGAAAGCAAGCGTGAGAGCGGTGGGAAATACAACGAAATCACGAGCACGCCGATGCTCGTCAAGAGCGCAAACAAAAGAAACTTGTTGGAAAACGGATTGATGTGCCACAATGGACGGTTAAACGACTTGAGCGAGAGCGCAAAAAAGATAGCATCAAGCGTGAGGCCGGCAAACATAATGGTGCGGATTTCCTCGATCGGAAGCTCAAGCGACAAGAGCCAGAAATAGAGCGCGACTAGAAACGTACCTGTCACGGTACTGACCAGCATGATGAGCTTCTTGAGATCTTTGGTGATGATGCTCTTCGATTCGTGGACACGGGGGTCGCGCTTCATACCATCAGGATCTTTACTCTCAAACGCAAAAGAAAAGCTCATGAGGCCTTCTTCGATGATATTGGCCCACAAGATCTGCGCCGGCACCAAGGGCAGCGGCGCACCAGCCAGGAGCGACGCGCCCAGAAGCGTGATCTCACTGAAGCTGGTCGAGAGAAGATAAGCGACTATCTTTTTGAGGTTGTCGAGAATGCGGCGACCTTCTTCGATGGCGGCAACTATGATAGAAAAACTATTGTCCAAAAGGACGAGGTCGGACGCTTCTTTTGCGACTTCCGTACCCGAGCCGACCGCGACACCGATTGAGGCAGCGCGCAATGCGGGCGCGTCGTTGATACCGTCGCCGGTCATGGCGACCACCTCGCCGTAGTTTTTGAGCACATGCGCGATACGCAACTTGTGCGAAGGAAGCGCACGGGCGATGACGCGCGCTTCTTTTATCTTGACATACAGTTCGTTGTCGGAGAGATGGTCTATTTCTTCACCGCGCATGACGAGCTCGTGTTCGTTTTTCATCACGCCCGCTTCAAGCGCGATAGCGCGCGCGGTCTCGGGCGTATCGCCCGTGAGCATGACCACCTGCGCTCCGGCTCCTTGCACCTGGGCGATAGCAGCAGGGACGTCTGCACGTACCGGATCCTTAAAGACCAAGAGGCCGACAAACGTACCGCCCACAAGCACGTCACTGCCCTCCCCTTTAGGCAATACGGCATCATCGGTTTCTTTGTACCCAACCGAAATGATGCGTTTTCCCTGCCTTGCAAAATGCCCGAATACCGATTGGTACTCACGGCGAAGCTCATCGGTCAGCGGTTCATGCTTTTGGTCGCGATACGCGTGCGTCATGCGCTCGAGCAAGAGCTCCGGGGCGCCCGTGATGATGAGGCGATGACGCTTGTGCTCCGTATGCCGATGCAAAGATGCGCCAAAACGGCGTTCCGATTCGAAACGCAGTGCATCAATGCGCGGCCAGGACTCAAGGAGCGCCGTTTGCGAGAGGCCCGCTTCAAAGCCGCCGACGATGATCGCCTTTTCAATGGGTCGGCCGTGAACCGTCAGTTGTTGCGGCGCTTCCGCACCTCCTTCGATAAATGCATCGGTGCCCAACACCGCAAGCTCAAGCAAGAGCTGTTCATCGTGGTTGATACTTTCAAGTGGCCTGCTCTCGGCTGTAAGACTCGCTTGCGTCGTCGAGAGCGTATAGAGCGCATTGAGACGCATCTTCGCTTCGGTAAGCGTACCGGTTTTGTCGGTCAGAATAATCGTGGTGACACCGAGTGTCTCCCCCGCCAGAAGCGAACGCACAAGTCCGCCACGCTTGAGGATCGCCTCCATCCCAAGTGCAAGCACGACCGTAAGTGCGGCAGGTAGACCCGAGGGAACCGTCGCCACCGCGACGGCAACCGCAAGTAAAAACATCTCCTGCGGTGGTTCGCCCCGCACCAACCCCAAGAGAAATATGATGACGAGCGCCGCAACCACGACCGTCATGAGAAAACGCGCGATTCCATGCAGATTTTTTTGGAGCGGCGTCAGCGTTCGGTCGTTTTCGAGGAGTCCTTCCGCGATTTCTCCGAGCTGCGTGCGTCTGCCGGTCGCCGTCACGATCGCTCTGCCAAAACCAGACTCCACCAATGTGCCCATCCATGCCATGTTGTGCCGCTCAGCGATCGTGGTGTCTTTTGCGAGAGGATCCGCATTTTTGGCAACTGCAAGCCATTCGCCGGTAAGTACCGATTCGTTGACGGAAAGATCATGCGCTTCAATAATGCGCACATCTGCGGGTACATAGGAACCGCTTTCAAGGTATACGAGATCCCCGAGCACGAGATCTTCGGCCGGTATGTCTTTCTTTTTCCCCGCCCGCAAGGCGATGGCATGATGCTCCTGCGAGGTGCGTAATTTTTCAAACGCTCTCGATGCGCGTTCTTCAAGCAAGGTACCTACAAGCACATTGATAAAAAGGGCCACCGAAATCGCAAACGTATCAATGTACTCATGCAGCAGTATCGTCACCGCAAGCGCGACCAAGAGTATAAAAACGATAGGGTTTTTAAATTGCCGCGCGATGTTTTCGAAAATGCTCGTGCGTTGTACTTTTTCAAAACTGTTGGTACCGTATTTTCCGCGACGCTGCTCGGCTTCCTCGTCGGTAAGACCCTCATCGGGATCGGCATTCAAAAGACGCCCGACTTCGGTACTGTCCAAACGCTCCCACGGGTGATGAAATGGGTCCATAGTAATCCATTGTACCAAAGACTCGCTTGCTTGGCTTGGTACATTTTTGCTACAGTGTGTATATGCTTCAAGATGACATTCGTACGCACCTGACCACGGCGATGAAAGCAAAGGATGAGCCACGACTCACCGTATTGCGCGGTCTTATTTCATTGTGTACACAAGAACTCACGGCGACCAAACGCACACCACAAGACAAACTCTCTGATGATGAAGTTCTGGGACTCATCAAACGATCGGTCAAGCAACGCAAAGAAGCCGCCGAGCAGTTTCGCAAAGGCGGCCGCGAAGACCTCGCACAAAAAGAAGAAGCCGAGGCTTTGATCCTTTCCGAATACCTTCCGGCGATGGCGAGCTTTGAAGAAATCCAAGCCGCGACAGAACAAGTGCAAAAGAAGCTTGATGTGAGCGACCCAAGCAAAGCCGGCATCCTCGTGGGAGCCGTCATGAAAGAACTCAAAGGCCGTGCCGACGGTGCGGTCGTCAAAGAAATCGTCGAGCGATTGCTCAAACGCTAGCCTCACCATATCTTCAACCTCTCTATGCCACACTGAAAAGATGAATCGGTGGCTGTATACCTTTGTTATTCTGATTCTGGGAGGCGGACTACTGGTTGCCACGTCCGGGTATGCTCAAACGACAACGCCTGCAAAGAAACCCAACGTCGAATCTTCCGCAACGCCTGACGTCTCTAAAAGTTCGATTCCAAAAAAGGTAGAGCCAACCGGCCTACGCCGACCGACGGCACCAAGCGCGGCAGAGTCCGCAGCAACCTCGCTCGGCCCCAATCTCATTCAAAATCCTTCCCTTGAAACAACCGATGCTTCCGGCAATCCGCAAGGGTGGTTCAAAGGCGGCTATGGCAACAACACGCGTACGTTTTCCTATCCGGTTGCAGGAGCGGCAGGTACGCAAAAAGCGATACAATTGACCGCAAGCAATTATCTGGACGGTGACGTAAAGTGGTATTTTGCCGACGTACCGGTTACGGCCGGAAATACCTACGTCTTTTCGGATTATTACAAATCGACGATCGGGAGCACCCTCACCGTACGTTATAAAAAAAGCGATGGCACGTACAGTTATCCGAACATAGCGACGCTTGCAGCAGCCTCGTCATATACGCAATCGTCGGTGCAGTTCACTGTCCCCGCGGGAGTGGTAGCGATGACCGTCTTTCATCTTATCCAAGGAAACGGGACGCTTACGACCGATGAGTACTCGTTGCGCGAAGTACAGCAAAGTAATGCTTCCAACTTGATCCAAAATCCCGGCTTTGAGACGTCGGGCGCAAACGGTCTGCCAACCGGATGGTCCAAAGGCGGTTGGGGTACCAATGACCGCACATTTCCCTACCCCGTCACGGGCGTGGGTGGAAGCAAAGCGGCACAAGTGTCGATCAACAGTTATACAAACGGCGACGCGAAATGGTACACACCGCTCATCCCCGTCTCGCGTGGCGTCTACACGTACTCGGATACGTACAAATCAAATGTCACCACGTACCTTGCCGCCGAATATTATCACACCGACAACACTTCGACGTATGTGGACATAGCGACCGTGCCGCCCGCAAGCTCATTTACATCCGCACAGGCTTCTTTTTATGTACCTGCAAACGTCGTAAGCGTGCGAGTCTTTCATATGCTCAAGAGTACGGGCACGCTCACCTTCGATGACACATCACTGACAAGCAATGGTGCGCCAACCGGAATCTTCAAAACCGGCGGCGTCACACTCACCTTCGATGACGGATGGCTCAACCAGTACCAATACGCAGTTCCCAAACTCAAACAAGCCGGATTCAAAGCGACTTTTTTTATCATCAGCCGCCAGCTTTCAGACAATGGCTTTCCCGCTTTCATGTCCCAAGCTCAGGTGAAAGAACTCTACAACAGCGGCTTTGAGATCGGAGGCCACACGCGGACACATCGACCTCTCACTTCCCTTTCGAGTACCGAGCAACAAGACGAGATCAGTGGCGGCAGACAAGATCTGATCGCGATGGGCATCACGCCCGTGAACGCTTTGGCGTATCCGTTTGGGGATTACGATGGAAATACCATTACGATCACCAAAAATGCCGGCTTCACTTCGGCGCGCTCGACCCTCAATGGTAGTACCGACCCGGTCACCGATCATTATCAGCTTCCCCGTCAGTCCATTGAAAACACGACCACGCTTTCGCAAGTGCAAGGATGGGTAAACGACGCAATGACCAACAAGACGTGGCTCATTCTCGTGATCCACCAAGTTGATACCAACAACGACCGCTATACGGTCTCGCCCACGATCTTCAACCAGATCATCGATTACCTCAAAGCAAACAACATACCGATCATAACGATCGCCCAAGGCGTGCAGGCGATGCAGTGATGTGAGCCTCATACTCTCATAACCTCAAGGCAGTATTTGAAAAAAGATACCCCTGCCAGTGGCCTGGCAGGGGGATTTGTAAACAGAACGTGGGAACGTGGAGGCGCGTTACGCGCGCGCCGAGTGGCCAGAGCCGTTGAGCGATCGCTTCATCGCCTTGCCAGCCTGGACGAAACCTTCGGCGAGATCGGTAATATCGTGAGCGTTGCTTGTGACCTTGCCTTTGAGCATATCGCCCTCCATCTTGACTTCGCGAGCAACCGCTTCGAGGTCAGCGCTCGTGATCTTGGCGTCGACGCGTCCAGTGCGCCGGTTTGCCTCAAGCTCGGCCCGATTGACGGCTTCTCTGACCCGCGCCGGAATTTCACCAGCAAGAATTTCACCGACGCCAGTTAGATCGGTCTTGGTCGCCAGCATTTTGCCCGCGAACGCCTGCACCATCCTGATGACGGTTTCGGCATCGGGAGCGAGTACCGGAACGACCAGATCGATACGACCAGGCCGCAACATTCCGGGATGGATCTGGTTGGAGTGGTTTGAAGTCAGTACCGTGAGAATTTCCACGGTTTTGCCATCGACGCCGTCCATCTGCTTCATGAGGTCATCGACCTGTTTGGTGCGGTCAAGACCCGCCACACGATCGACATCTTCGACGAAGAGTACGACCGGCTGATATTGGACAGCCCACTGCAGGGCCTGCGGGAGTTCGGCCGCTTCCTTGACGTAGATGAACGTCCAGCCCGCGTCGGTCGACTCACGCGCGATGTAACTCGCGAGCAAGGTCTTACCGACGCCGTATTCACCGGCGAACAAAACGCCGCGCTTGAGCGACTTGCCGTGCGCCTTGCGCTCCTTGGCGTACCGGATCGGAACAAGGACGTTCCGATCGATGGAGTCCTGCAGGTCCTGCCGGAAGATTGGAACCTCGTCGGGGAACGCAAAGAACTTCGGCTTCGGCATTTTTTCGGGCCGACCCTGTGAGTCGTGGAACGTGATAGAGAAGGCCTTGCCCTTGTGAAGACTTTCCTTGGTTGCGATCTCGCGCACCTTGTCGAGCAGGCGACGAATGCGCTGCTCGAATCGGCGCTTACAGGTCACGTTGCATTGGAAGACAATGCGACCGTCCTCCATGTCTGTGTCGGTCTCGACCTCGGCATCGTCCATGCCCGGGAGTTCGAATTTGCCCCACGGAATTTGGATGGTCTTACCGAGCGCAATTTCGACGTCGATCTGATGCGCGTTGCCGTCCATTGCGATCATCTGGTTGAAAAGGCCGAGCTCTTCGCTGATAGCCCGCTGCAACGCGTGTGCACCATCCCATGGCGCCACCGGAATGGTGACGTGGATTTTGGTCCACTGCTGCTCGAAATTATGCCTACGCTGGAGAGCCTCGATCACTTTTTCCAGGTCAGCGCCCTCCGGCACGATGATCTTATCACCGACGCGCTCGACGGAGGGGTTATAGATTTTCTTTTCGCCACCCATAACCCCGGAAAGGGCCTCGAGCAGAGCGAGCCGTGGATCACCACTGAGGATCTTCTCAAGCAGTGCGCGTTCGTGAGAGTTTGACATTCTGACTTCTCCTGTTTGGATTGACGTTCAGGCTGACTTCTGACCGCAGGCAGTTTCGAGACAGACATCAACCGCTCTCGGAACTTTGTTGCCTGATAGGTCATCGACAGTACCAATGACGAAGTGGACGTTAAGCCCCCTCGCCAACTCCAGTCCTCCTCGGACCGAAGCAACAACGAACTTTTGCCCGTCGTATCGGCTAGTAGGATCTTTCACTCGCACCGACCACACTGTCCGTCCGTCCGATGTTTGATGAGATCCAGTGACAAAGCCGCGATGTCGATTGTCCATCGCGATCTCCTAGTGCGTGCGTGAGGATCTGCCCCCCATCGCCTCGTCGGGCTCGCCGTTCGGACCGCCGCGTAGCAGCGACTCGAGCGCCGAAGCACCCATGAGGATGCCGACGATATCGAGTGACTGATGCTCGTGATCGGTCCATACGACTTTCCAGCCTTTCCGGAGGCCGATGTTGGGCTTGCCCCACAGTTGGGGGAAAGCGTGGCGACACGACACCCAAAAAACGTCCTTGAGGACATCGGCCTGGGTATCAAATTTTGCCGCCTCCTGCAGCTTTGCTTCACGGTCTTTACCGCTTAGCAACAAAACTTCTGCGGCAGCTCCCTGCGACTGCTTCTTGTTCTGTAGAAAGAGGAAGAAAAGCTTGCGCAGATCTGAGTCGGCGACGCCGACGACATGATCGTGTTCGCACCCTTCATAGTCCGGTTCGACAGAATCTTCGTCGGTCACTTGCTTGATCGCGACTTGGATTGACTTTAACCACGCTGACATGACTGTTTTTCCTTTCTGACGGTTGTTGACGGAGTAAAGGTTTTTTGGTCGTTTAAGCCTCCTTTTTAGTTTTCAAAGACTAAAAAATGCCAATTACGACCATATCATGGATATGGTTATCTTGTCAAGTATAGCCCGCCACAAGATACGATGAAGGCAGTCTTCTGCTTTCTGTTTCTGCCGAGTCCACCCACACTCTTCAGCCGTAGTACGAAAAACTAAAAAAGTATCTCACTTTACAAGGTTCTCTGGCCCGCCCGTTACTATAAATGCAGCTCTCTTTTCTTTTGCAGAGAGAGCATCGAAATCCTTATCGAACTTTTTGTAAAATGAATCGAAAAATTCGAAAAGTGTTGGCGAAATGGCAGTAAGTGCAGTAGGGTCATCAAAATATACTCCTACGATTGCAGCCCAAAATTCTGAAAATTCCTCATGGTCATTGATCAGTTGCTCAGAGGAAACATCGTCGTGCTCAGGCAAACCGTGGGTCAGCGCATCCCGCCTGGCATACGCTATTTGTCGCACCGCCGAAATTTCCTGTTCATGTAAAGCACGAATCATGTTTGTAAAATCATCAAGTAATTGAGTGCGTTCTTGTTCATTGAGTAGTCGATTTGCGCGCCAATCCGTGAGATGCCCAAGCTCGTGACCAAAAAGATAATCAACGACTTCGGCAGTCATCTTCATGTTCTCCGTATTTTGAGGAAGAAAATACGAAACGGTGTGACTTTCATCCATTATCCCTGAGGGGGTATACATAGCTTCCGGCAGCGGCAGTGCTGCTTTTGGAAAAAAGGCAACAGCATCAACATTTGCATGAACGGTATGCACCGGATAGTATCCCTCTTGCGTCAATAACGTAGTTATTTTTTGAGCCTCCTCCACTGGCAATAGTTCAAGACCATGCAATTCAATGCTCTGCCCTTCTTTTATTTCCAGCGTTTCTACAGAAGTCGGTTCAGCCGCTTCTAAGCCATCATGTTGATCCAAGTTTGGGGTAAGTATCGTCACTGCAACGATCCCAATACGCGCGTATTTTTCTATAGCGCTCAACACCCGATTCACACTTCCTTCCTGTTCAGTTACTGGTTTCCAAGATTCGGGCATGGATGTAATTTTCAAAAAATATATTTTTGTGACCCTACCGGGAATCGAACCCGGCTTTAGAGCTTGAGAAGCTCTCGTCCTAACCGATAGACGATAGGGCCGTATGGCCTTGATTATTCCAGAAAAATGGGAAAAAGAAAAGGTGGCGTCCAGCACGACGCCACCTTATTTGCAAAATGACTTTGATAGGGCTTAACGCGCCAGTTTACACATTGCGTTAATATACCGCTCCTGATTATCAAGAGCTGAACCGGCATAGGTAGCTATCGAAGAATGCCTTTTACAATACGACTTCCCCGGCGCTACTTCTTCACCACAGAAATGAAAATTTTGGCCTTTGGGATCTCCGATGGGCCAAGCGCACTGATTCTCATCTTTATTCTCGAGAGTAATAAGAATCTCTTCTTCTTCGCGGGCCTTTACTTTTCCTGGTCTACGCATCGGCAAACCAAGTCTGCGTGCCTTCCCAATCACAGCACTTCTTGTAACACCCAACTTCTGGGCGATCGCTTCCGCTGTGAGTTGTCCCTCCACCCAAAGCTTTCTGACTTCTTCCGTCTTTTCGGGTGTCCAAGTATTACTAGCCATGAAAGTTCCCCTCTTGGCTTCTCAAGTTATCTGCACAGAAATATACAACGTTTTCTAGTATTTGGCAAACACTATCGTCCTTGCCACTCTTGGTCTTGGCGGACGAGGAGGTCTTTTTTCTTTGAAGGGTCTTCGAGGATCGCGGCGACGGCGCGCTCCATGCGCAT
>CAZDRD010000018.1:0-9940 GCA_964507945.1 uncultured Candidatus Saccharibacteria bacterium | reverse complement strand
GGTTCCAATCCGGCGTGGCTGTGTATGGATATCAACACCACGGCAACCGATGACAACGGCCTCACTGAACCGGAAGGATCGGACGGCGACGTAACGGGCGGTCCCGGTGAGGGCGAGTTGCAGAATTTCCTCAACTTTGTTTGGTGGAGGGATGATGGCGACAATGTGCTTGAGAGCGATGAAGTGGCAACGGCAAGCACCTCACAGACCTTGGCACAAACGGGTACCACGACGGTCGCTATCGCCGACGCATCAGGCGGCGCACTTTTTGGCAGCAGCCCGATAGCAGGTGATTCGACGGGCTACATCGGCAAAGCATGGTGCTTTGGTACCCTCACACTCGATCCACAGACGCAAGACGGCCTTGGTACCACGAGCCCCCGCACACCGGCAAATTCAAATGGGGGTGTGGGTTGTGATGGTGCCCCGGTAGACAACACTTCGCAGACCGACTCGGTCACGGGCGATATCGTCTTCCGTGCGGTGCAGGAGCGCAACAACATGCAGTTTGTGTGCAACGCACCAACTCAGGAAGTGGTCAGCGAATAACTTCTTACCAAGCCTTACGTGCAGTAGGGCTTGGAATAGAGGTTGTGGGGAAGACCTTGTTTACTACTTATTTTTTAAAGCATTATGAATCGAATAGTTGTAAGCCTGCTCTCGATCGTTGTGGCGGCTGTGATCGTCGTCGGCAGCACCGGCGCATTCTTTGGTGATGCCGAACGATCGCTTGGCAATACCTTCGCTGCAGGTGTGATTGACCTCAAAGTAGATAACGAAAGTTACTACAATCGTGTCCTCTCCACCTCGACCTCATGGGCGTTGTCCGACCTTACCGATGGACTGTTGTTCTTCAACTTCACCGACCTCAAACCGGGCGATGTGGGCGAAGATACCATATCCCTCCATGTCGGTTCCAATCCGGCGTGGGCATGCATGGACATGACGCTTACGAGCAATGATGACCGCTCATCCAATGAACCTGAATTGGGGACAGGCGATACGCCGGAAGACGTCAACGATACCTGGGATGGCGAACTTGCCGATGCACTCCATTTCGTTTGGTGGGCTGACGACGGCGACAACGTGCTTGAAAATGGTGAGCCACTGCTTTCAGATGGCGTGCAGACCTTGACTGATCTGGCAACCACGAGCGGTCCGTTTTCCGTAGCGCTTGCCGACAGCGTCAACAACGTCTGGTCGGGGCAACCCAATGACCCGCTTGATCCTGCGGTGACGCATTACATCGGCAAAGCATGGTGCTTTGGTACCCTCACACTCGATCCACAGACGCAAGACGGCCTTGGTACCACGAGCCCCCGCACACCGGCAAATTCAAACGGGGGTGTACAATGCGATGGAACACAACTAGGCAATCAATACCAAACAGACGGCGTGACGCTCGACGTGGCATTTCGGGCATTGCAGGCACGCGATACGCCGGACTTTTCCTGCACAGAGACACAGCCAAGAACCGCAGAGCTCACCGTGATCAAAAACGTGATCAATGACAACGGTGGCAACAATGTCATTTCCGACTTCCAACTCTACATCACCAACTCGGTCACGATTCCCGTTACCAGTGGCGCGACCACGACTCTTGCCGCGGACACCTATCGCGTTACCGAAGACGGTCTTTTCGGATACACGGGAAGTTTCGGCGGCGACTGCGATGTCAATGGATTCGTCACGCTCAATCCGGGCGATCACAAAACCTGTACGGTCACCAATAACGACAATCCCGCATCCATATATCTTTTCAAGAACGTGACCAATGACAACGGCGGTACCGCAACCTCCGCGAACTTCGTACTACGTGTAGATGGTGCGGTCGCTCCTCAGGGAAGCCAGGTGGTGGTAACGTCAAACGCGCCCCATACCGTGAGTGAAGACGCGCGTGCCGGATATCATTTCGTGAGTATGTTGACGCTCTTTTCAATCCCCAGCGGCATCGTTTGTCCCGCGACACTGGGCGGTTCGGTGACGCTACCCGAAGGCGCGATCATATTCTGTCAGATCAATAACGACGACAATCCATAACACATCGACCTATGAAGTCTCTCTTCAAAGCTTTCTACTACCTCTTTATCGTAGCACTTATCGGGGTGGGCGGGCTGCTCTTGCTCACGCATGCGCCCCTATCAAACAAGATGCAGATGAAGATCGTGCAGTCCGGATCGATGACGCCATCGATCCAAGTGGGCAGTGTGGTGGTCATCGTACCGCATGCGCCCTACGAAGTGGGCGATGTCATCACATTTACGTCCGAACGGATGAATATGCCCGTGACGCATCGTGTCTTTGCAAAAGACAAGGCGTCGGGCAGAACCTTCTATATCACCAAAGGTGACGCCAACGAAGAGCCGGATCTGTCGCAGGTGCCGGAAAAGAACGTGATCGGAAAAGTGATGCTTACCATACCGTACCTTGGCTACATCATTGATTTTGCCCGTAAACCCATGGGATTTATCTTTCTCATCGGCATACCGGCGATGTTGGTCATCCTCGACGAACTCTTGGTAATAGCGGGCGAAGTGCGTGCGTGGCGTGGGGCACGTCGCCAAAGAGCGGTCACCCAAGCGCGGCGGGGCAGACAACCTTCATCCATACCCATACAAAAACCCGAAGTGATCTTGCCTCGTACGCGTATTCAAACGATACCCGTGAGTATGGACGGCATCATACTACCAAAGATAAGAATGAAACGAATGGGAATAACTTAATATGAAAGATACCACCGCACCAATCGTAAAAATCGTGGTGATATGTGCCGTCATGATTTTTGCCGCGGTGGGGTATATCGGCGTGGGCGGTACGCTCTCGTATTACAATGACGTCGAAGCATCAGCTGGCAATTTGCTTACATCATCTCTGCTCGATCTCATCGCGCCCGGCCAAGACCCGCCGCAAGAGGTATCGTGCACCGGTGCCGCGGCATTGTTTTCAGCGACCACCACATTTGAGGAGGGGTCCGTTGCCGTGCGGTATCGTGTCGGTGTAGAAGAAAGCACGAGCACACCCAATGATGCGAACTTCTGCAATGCCTTGCGGCTGAAAGCGTCGCTTGATGGTACGGAGCTCTATGACGGATCGCTCTTGGGATTCATGCTCACCGATCTCACGGCGACTGGCACTTGGCAGTTTGCCATTTCGCTTCCGCCTAATACGACCAGTATTCAAGACGGTGTGGTATGCGATGTACGTGCGGTTTTCATGGGGTGGCAAGAAGAAGTCCCCAGTCCTGTTGAGAGTGGGTGGGACGACGTCGAACAGTTTCCCATGCGTACGCTTGCACAGACCAGCGCATGTCAGGAGTCTGCTCCGTGTCCGCCACCGCCGTGTGATACCTGTGCTGGCAGTACGACCATCATCATTGAGAATAACAACACCGCAACCGTCACCAATGAAGTGACCTCAAACGCAAATACCGGAGGCAACAGCGCACATGGTGGAGAAGGGGGCGGAGACGGCGGCAGCATCAAAACCGGCAATGCGTCGTCGAGCGTTACGATCACACAGAGTATCAATCAAAATAATATCACCGTCGTCACCAGTTCAAACAGCAGTTCAAGTGTGAGTGTGACACACATTTCGGGAACAACCTCACCGTCGTCAACACCACAAGATATCAAAGACAAAGTGAACGAAACGATACGTAATGCGTTGTCAGGTATATCGCACTGATTCTCACAAACGAAGTTACAACGAGCAACTCACGCCTTTGAGTACAAAGAACGAGGTGATTTTTGAGCAGAGGTTGTCGAGAGTTCCGCGTTTCCTCAGGACATGATCTTCACCGGGCAAGGTGATGACATCCGCATTGATATTTTTACTCTTTGCGTATTCCATGTATTGGGTGGATTGCCACGTCGGCACCGTCGCATCGTTTTCTGCATAGGCCACGAGCACTTTATGATCGTCGGTGAGTTTGGGGATGTCCGTAAAGACCGATGCTCTCATATATGCATCGAGATTGTTGAGGTCAGGAACGCCGTCAAACAGATCTTTAAACGGCGACGATGGTATACGCGTAATGAGACCGTACCAATCGGTCACGCCGTTTATAGATATCGCTCCGGTCACAACCGACGGCGCGTGCGTGATCGTCTTGAGGGCGAGGTAGCCACCGTAGGAATTACCGATGAGGTATACATGGTCAACATTGTAGTCTTTCTTGAATGCCGCCACTGCCTGTTCGACATCGTTTACGTCGGCAACACCGATGTTCTTATGAAGCGCTTTTTCGAAACCGGAACCATAGCCGGTCGAGCCGGTGTAATCGAGTTTGAGAACATAATTACCTGCGGAGGCGAGCCGCTCAAGCAATTCGTCGTACACCGCGTATGAGAGGTATGGATGGTAGCCGACGGCGATTTGTCGCTGTGGTCCGCCATGCAGCCATACGAAGAGATCTTTTTTCTGAGAAGTTTTTTTCGACCTGCTCGATGACGTCTGTGTTGGTGAAAGAAGCACGCCATAACGCTTTGCATAGTACACTGCCGCACGCGATACGTTGGTCGCGGCAGGTGAAGCAGCGACCGCACTAAGTGTCACCGCTTTTTTGCTCCCCGGATCATAGACGCGAACATTTGCATTTTTACCGTCTATTTTTATATATGCCAATTTGCCGTTGATGTTTTTGATATAGTCGCCATACGAGACGTCTTTCTCAACCAAAGCGACATTGTTCTTTGAGCTATCGTACTGGTAGACATTCCACGAGAGCGGGTGATCGGGATTGGAAAGGTAATACAGCGTATCGCCGACGAACAAATAATCCTCGACGACGGCATTGGGTTTGGTGATCTGGCGTGCATTGGGGGTGGCAAGGGTATTGGTCGGAAGAACGAAAAGCGTTTTAAAGCCGCTCACACTCGAAAGGTACGCTGCTTGCGTCTCGTCCGCAGAGAATTCGACATAGCTTGGAACGGTCGAAGGTATTTGGTACAGCGTCCCGTCAGAAAGTCGCCATATGCGATGCATTGCTCCAACGTAGTTGTACGCGGAAAGGTAGGTGCCATTCGGTGAGATGGAAAGAAGCGGCAATTCAGTCTGTGTGATGGTTGTGGTCGTGATCTTGGCAGTGGTGATGTCGTACCGTGCCACGATACCGTTTGCAGCGATAAAGACGATCTGATTGCCGCTTGGTGAAAATTTGATCGTGGAAGCGGGACTCAAGAACGGTACCACCGCAACTTTTGTGGGCGGATTTTTCGTGATGTCGAAAAGAATGTAGTACGCAACGGTACCGAGCGTGAATTGCCGCAGGCCATAGCGACCATCAGAACTTTTCGTATAGGAGTTGGTCCCGAGCAGGGATGGCGAAAGGGAAGTCGATGAAGTGCCGGTGCAATTTCCTGAAAGCGAACAGACGAAAAACTGTTCGCCGCCGGGACTTTTATAATTCAAAAGTACGTTGCTGCCGCTTACGTCGGCTATAGTGCCATAGTTGATCTCGCCGGCCGACGCGGCCGATGGCAGGTAAAGCGTAAAAACAAATAAACATGCACCAAATAGTTTAAAGAGGTGTGATGATTTCATAGCGATCTTTATGTTACTGTTCTATTATAAGACGAATTGCGGAAAGTGTGCTTACGCTCAAAACTCTAGGCATGGAGTCGCGTGTATGGTACAGTTTTTGCACGCCGCGGTGGCGAAATTGGCAGACGCGCTACGTTCAGGTCGTAGTGGGAGCAATCCCATGGAGGTTCAAGTCCTCTCCGCGGCACATGGTGACTATATCCCCATCGTGCGGTTTCTTTTTTCTTGGTTTGTAGGATACTAAGTACAAATAGTGCGCTGAGTGATCTTCGCGTACTTTAAGTGTATGTCCTATGTCTCATCTACGTGACACTCCCTATTTCATACTGGCGGTGTCTGTGCTATGCGTATTCATTTGGCATAGTTTTTTAGCGACAGCGCACGCCGCATCTACGACCTGCACCGATGCCTATACCAAAGACGTCACTGTTCCCACCGGCTATGGTGCCTCCTACAACCTCTTTTCTTCAGCTAAGGAACAACTCGTCAAAACGGCATCCTGCACCGATACCCGTGCCAGTATCACGGTCGGTAATGGTGATGCGGCTACGTACGTGTACAAACTGGGATATCAGTGGACGGGTTCGACATGGCAGCAGGTTTCTTTTACCGGATCGAGTGCATTGGTGTCTAATCTTTGGTATATAGGTACCGCAAACGGCACCTTCACGCTTGCCTCGGGAAATACGAGCAAATACTATGTCGGCTATACCTGCCAGAAAATCGGTGACATTTGGAAATGCGGATGTAGAGATGCCACGTGTGTCACTCCCTATTGGCAACTACAAAAAGTTGATAAAGTTACGACCGGCAACAGCGCTCCGGTCTGCGGCAACAATATCTGCGAGTCCGGCGAGACGGCAAGCAATTGTGCGCAGGATTGTACCGGCAACAACAATCAGTGCCGCAAGGCGTGGGAGTGGCCGTGCTCTGCCGAAAGCTATTGGAATTTACCCTTCGGTAGCGGAGCGCAGTATTCTTCAAAGTCCGATCCGAGAGTTGCATCGTTAAACAAACATAATAGACTGGGCTTGAACACGGTCAGTTGGGGTGTTGCGGTATACAAAGGAGAAACTTCTCATCCTGACATTACGCTCAAGCCATCGACCTCATACAGCTCCTATGTGTGGAATGGCAAAAATGTCATCGTCAAAGGGCCGGCGGGAATGCAGTTACCTTACGCGGCTGGTAAAACATATGATCTTGACGATGGTTTTATCAACATCATACAACCGGATGATCAAACAAATTACGAGACTTCGTTTGCGGAAAAGCCTGCTTCAAATGCAACCACCATCAAGACCGGCCCTGTATTCAAATGGGATATACGTGGATCGTGCCGCGCTGACAACGGATTCAATGGAGGATATATGGCGGGTCCAACAATGGCGGGCATGATCCGCAAATGGGAAATGGAAGGTAACAACGAAGTACGTCACGCGCTACTGGTCGGTGTTTGCACGGATCAGCTCAAGAAGGGATATATATGGCCTGCCACGTTTGAAGATAACTTCGCAAGTAGTTATTCCGGAGCCATTCCCATAGGCACCATGTTTGCCATTCCGCCGTCGGTCGATATCGAATCCCTCGGACTCAACCAATATGGTAAGAAGATCGGGTACGCACTCCAGCGATACGGCATGATCGTCTCCCTTCAAGGTTGTGGTCCGGTTATGGTTGGCGAGCCTGCTCTTGAAGGAGGCGGTATCGCGTCAGCAATACGCAGCGACCTTTCCAAACTCTTGAAACAAACGGTCGTTGTTACCAACACGACTCAATCGACGCCCAAGGGCGGTGGCACCCCGATCGTTTCCAAAGCGCCTGGGTTCTGCGCTCCTTAATAATCACATCAATGCCATGACTACGAACACCACTATTATGCGCACCACGCTGATCCTATCGTTCCTCCTACTCTTTTTCCCCGGCTTCTCACACGCCGCCGTCTCTTGCAACGATACTTACTCAAAAGACGCTGCTGTTCCCCAAGGTTACGGTGCGTCCTACAACGTCTTTACTTCAGCTAAGGAACAACTTGTCAAAACGGCATCGTGTACCGATACCCGTGCCAGTATCACGGTCGGCAATGGCGACACCGCACTCTACGTCTACAAAGAAGGATATTACTGGACCGGATCAACATGGCAGAAGATTACCTTTACAGGATCAAGTGCATTAGTATCTAACCTTTGGTACACCGGCTCTGCAAATGCCTCATTCCCTTTGGGGACGGGCAATAGTGAACGGTACTACGTCGGTTACACTTGCCAAAAGGTTGGTGACATTTGGAAGTGTGGTTGCAGCAATACCACGTGTGCAACAGCGGCATGGCAGTTGCAGAAGGTGGTAAAGACGGGAGATAACAATTCTGGCGGTCCGGTCTGCGGCAATAGTGTGTGTGAGGCTGGTGAGACCGTCAACAACTGCTCGCAGGATTGCCAGACTTCGGGTGGAAATACTGGCGCTGCATATCCTGTGGGGAATACCTTTGTGCTGGGATTGTACGCCATCAACAACGACTTCACCAAAGCGGCTGCCGCTGGTTGGAATGTGTGCCACACTTACAGTGCGCCACCAACCACTCCCTCGTACATCAATACATGCAAATCAGCGGGCATGATGACCATGGGTCGGTTGAGTAAATCAACATCCGGATCAAACTCCGTTCCCAAGTCAGAATCGACGATCGCCGACGAGATCGCTTCGATGGGTGGCACCAATTCGATCGCGTTTTGGGATTTGCCGGAAGAACAGCGCTACTGGATACCTTCGGAAATGAACATCGTTACCCAATATAGCGCATGGACAAGAAAGTATGATCCCAAAAAACTTCCTAACTATATGTATATTCCGGGACATTATGGTGCGGATGATATTGCTAAATATGTAAAGTATCTTGATATCGTACCGGCAAGCGCTTATGCGGGATACATGGGCAGACCCAACACCTACGTGCGCTGGAGTATCGAACGCACATTCAAGGGCATAGCGGACGCCGGATACCGAGTCGGAAAAAACTATCAGGGCGGCGAAAAAACCGTGATGGCGATATTGGAAATATTTCCTGCCGGTGACAGTCGCATGTCGCCGACGCAATCGCGTCACGATTTCTGGCTCTCGGTCGCAAGTGATGTGAAAGGTATTTTGGTGTACGCGTATCATTATCGAAACTCAAGTGTGAACCTTGGAAACTGTATGGCGGCGTTGTCGGATGCCGCGGATAAATTCAAAGGCGCGCATCTTGATCGCGTAATGATCGAAGGTACCACAAACACGTCTGTGAATTTCACCATTACCTCCGGCCCAGAACGCACCGCAAAACTCACGCCTCCCGATGGATCTGGTGCACTGGACTATCCTTCGCTCAAAGTTCTTGCGAAAACATGGAACGGTTCAACCTATATCATTGCGGTCAACTCGAATACCAGTCCGGTCACGGCAAACATCACCGGATTGCCGTCGGGCAGTTCGGCAACGGCACTGTTTGAAAACAGAAATGTTCCCGTGAATTCCGGCACGATCACCGATACATTCATTGGCCTGGGATTTCATGTGTACAAGCTTTAAAGTACACCCATGATACGCACACATGTACTGTTTTCCTCACCCTGCTTGCGTCGATGTCGTTTTGGCAGTTGCAGAAGGTGAGTAAATAACTGCTCTCACCCGAGTCTATATAGACTGACCTTTGTATGTTATAACAATGACAGACAGAAGGAGGTGGGCCATGTTAGTGCAAGCATCGTCACGGCCGCGTATCCTTGTTGGGGCGTGGGGTTTTGAGAACGGTGAACAGCGTGGTGGGTCGGGATTTGAAGATCTTGTGCATAGACGACGGCAAGTCGATCAAGCAATTTTCAGTCAAAGTACAGATCGGCCCCGGCGTGCAGCCCATACAAATGCCCGGCAAAGAAGATTTCATCGAAGGCACCCCGATGGAGCGCTTTTATGAGATCGTGCGACGCGGGCTTCGGGAGGCGCAATGGCACTATCTTTACCAAGTGCTCAATCATGTGTTCGATGGGCTGGTAACATGGAGCGGGCACATGGGAGATCCGGTAATGGTGCCACAAATCTATAACATGCAGACCGATCCTGATGCATGCAAAGCGCGATCGGGCCCCGCGCACCATATGAGCAAATGAGTCACACAGAACTCTTCGACAGATCGCCGCCTTTTGTGTACATGTAAATAGAATTTTCTCGGAGAGCCGGTGACTCCACTGGCCCTCCTTTTGTTTTTGGGCGCTATTCTGTATGCTTACAAATATGGCACCCGCATACGAAACATTTTTTCACGGTAAACGCATCACGCTCATGGGTCTCGGGCTTTTAGGGCGTGGGGTAGGCGACGCAGCGTTCTTGGCGCGTCACGGTGCCAAGCTTTTGGTCACTGATCTCA
>CAZDRD010000017.1:0-10325 GCA_964507945.1 uncultured Candidatus Saccharibacteria bacterium | reverse complement strand
CTACAAGGGGCTTTTGTTTTACGTAACTAGTATCTTTAAGAACCGCCGCTTTCCCACTTTCACTACCATGTCCGTTTCAATGAGTGTGTTTAGGTTGGAGATCTTTTCAGTCCCTTTCTCTGGAAGTGTCACTGCTCCGTCTTCTATGAGGCGGCGAAATTCTGTTTTTGACGCTACAACTCCCGCTTGTATAAGCACATCGCCAAGCGCCATCCCTTTTGTGACCTGTGCTTCTTGAATGTCGCTCGGAATGCCGCCTTCGCCAAACGTGTGGGTGAATCGCTCCTGCGCCTTTGTCGCCTCACCTGCACCGTGGTATATCGTGACGATTTCCCGCGCAAGGCGCATTTTTGCGTCTTTGGGATGCACTGTTTCTTTCTTGAGGCCATCCTGTATCTCTCGCACTTTATTCATGGGAACATAGGTGCAGTCAGTAAACATCTGCACGATGGTTTCATCAGGGAGAGCCATGGTCTTTCCGTACATATCCGCCGCAGTATCATTCATTGCAATGTACTTGCCCTCACTTTTACTCATCAACTTCTTTCCCGTGGCTGGATTTTCAAGCAGCGAGGTGGCGATGACAAATTTTTCTTTATTATTATATTTCTTCTGAAGAATACGCCCAACGAGCATGTTGAAGGTCTGATCAGTACCACCCACTTCCACATCGACATCAAGCGCCACGCTATCGTATCCCTGCATGAGCGGGTAGAGAAATTCATGGAGATGTACCGCCTTGCCGGCATTCATGCGCCGCTCAAACATGTCCCGTTCTAACATATGCTGCACGGTAAAGCTCGATGCTATGCCCAAGATCTCAGCAAATGTGAGTTTTGAAAGCCATTCACTGTTTTTCACAATGCTCGCCGGATTGTCCGGATCATCAAAGGATAGTATCTTGCCGACCTGATCTTTCCAGGTACGGATATGTTCGTTTACCTGATCCACAGTCAAAGGTTTGCGCTCCGAATCCCTATCGGTAGGATCTCCGATCATTGCGGTAAAATCTCCGAATAAAACAATGATTTCATGTCCCAACTTACGCAGCTTCTCGAGAAGTATGAAGTTTGTCGCATGTCCAAGATGAAGCTGTGGTCCGGTTGCATCAGCCCCGATATAAATACGAATACGTCCACCCTTGCTCAGAAGCTCTTTTAAAGACTCCTTGGAAGGCAGTATTTCAGCGACGCTTCGCGACAAGATTTCGTCAATGTTTGTATCGTTTGACATATGGACTCTATGCGGCTACTCTAGCATATCTGCTTGTGCTATACTACCTAAATAATTTCTCTATGCATCGCTTGAGTGAACGTACGCGCGCGATTATATTCGCCCTTATTGCGGCAGGATTTGTGTTTGCCGGCGGTTTGGTCTTGTGGGCCGCTACCCTGCCCCTGCCTTCCGTAGAGGCCATCCAGGAGGCACGCATGGAGCAGTCCACCAAGATCTACGACCGCACCGGCGAGATCCTCCTGTACGATCTGCACCAGAACGTCAAGCGCACCATCGTGCCATTTGACAAGATCTCGCCCAATGTCGTCAACGCGACCATTGCGATCGAGGATGACAACTTCTATAACCACATCGGTATCGAGCCCAAAGCGATCCTGCGGGCCATATTGGTCAATTTTCACTTGCGCGAAGGATATATCGGCCAAGGAGGCTCGACCATCACCCAGCAAGTAGTAAAAAATTCCATTCTCGAATCGAAAAAAACGATCCCGCGCAAAATCAAGGAATGGGTGCTCGCCATAAAACTCGAGCAAGTGCTCAATAAACAGCAGGTCCTTGAGTTGTATTTCAACGTCATCCCCTATGGCGGCAACAAATACGGCGTCGAGGAAGCAAGTCAGGCATTTTACGGCAAGCCCGCAAGCGACTTGACGCTCGCGGAGGCCGCGTACTTGGCCGCCTTGCCGCAAGCGACGACGTATTATTCGCCCTACGGCAATCACGTTGACTTGCTCAAGAAACGAAAGAATCTGGTCCTCGACAAGATGTTCGAACATGACATGATCACCGCAGAAGAACGCGATGCGGCAAAACAAGAAGACGTGAAATTCCTTCCGCCGCAATCGGGCGGCATCAAAGCCCCCCATTTCGTTTTTTATGTGATACAGCAATTGGAGGAAAAGTACGGGCAGCAGGTGCTCGACGAAGGAGGCCTGAAGGTTATCACGACGCTCGATTGGGACCTTCAGAGTGCGGCAGAAAAAATAGTCTACGACAACGCGCTTCAAAATGAAAAGAAGTATAACGCCTCCAATGCGGCACTCGTGGCCATGGATCCGAAAAACGGCGAAGTTTTGACTATGGTCGGCTCAAGGGATTATTTCGATGAAAAAATAGATGGTAATTACAATATCGCGCTTGCGGAACGTCAGCCTGGATCGTCGTTCAAGCCGTTTGCGTACTCCGCGGCACTTTTGAAAGGATACACGCCCGAGACCGTGGTGTTTGACACGCAAACCCAATTTTCAACAGCTTGCGGTGCCGGCACCTTTACCAACGACGGCACCTGTTATGCACCAGTCAACTACGACGGCGTCTATCGCGGCCCCGTCACGTTCCGCAATGCGCTTGCGCAGTCCATCAACGTCCCTGCGGTCAAAGTACTCTACCTCGCGGGACTGAAAAATACGCTCGACCTTGCAAAAAGTATGGGTATCACTACGCTTGGTGACTGGCGACGATACGGCCTGACGCTGGTCCTCGGCGGCGGCGAAGTAACACCCCTTGATATGACTGGCGCATACGGCGTATTTGCCAACCACGGCAAGAAAGCACCGACCGTTTCCATTTTGAAAGTCGAAGACAAGCGCGGCGAGGTACTTGAAGAATTTAAGGAAGACCAGGTGGATGCCAAGCAAGTCCTCGATGAGCAAGTGGCGCTCCAGATCACCGACATGCTCGCTGATAACAATGCGCGTGCGCCGGCGTTCGGCGCAAACTCATATCTTTTCCTACCCGGCCACGATGTGGCGGTCAAAACCGGTACCACCAACGAATACCGTGACGCGTGGGTGATCGGTTATACGCCCGACATCGTGGTTGCCGCATGGTCAGGAAACAATGATAACTCCTCGATGGAAAAGCGGGTTGCCGGTTTCATCGTGGCACCCATGTGGAACGAATTCATGCAGGAAGCATTCAAACATGGTAAAGGCGACAATCGCTTCACCCCTCCGAGTCCTATTCCCTACAGTACGCTCAAACCGGTCTTGCGCGGCGTCTGGCAAGGCAACCAATCATATGTGGTAGACAAGATGACAGGAAACCTCGCCACGGAAAATACACCGCCCGAGTTGCGTGAAGAACGCTTCGTGCCGAACATACACGACATCTTGTACTGGGTGGATAAGGACAACCCGCGCGGCCCTATACCGCAAAATCCCGCATCCGATCCACAGTTTCAGTTGTGGGAATATGGCGTAGCCTTGTGGAGCGGCAATAATGCAGAACTGATCAATTCGACAAGCGCCACTACGACGCCTCCCACCGCGACCGATGACGTTCACAAGCCCGAATTTGCTCCAAAAGTTACCATCACGAACCCCGACGAAGGTGATCGTGTGGATCGATCCGACCGGGTACACATTCGCATCGACACCGACAGCAAATTCGATATTAAGCGAGCGGACTTTTTCATTAATGAAAAATTGATCGGGACGGTAAGTAACGGGCCTTTTACCTTCACGTTCGTTCCCGATGACACCAACGCAGTGACACGAGGCGAGAACACACTCCGAGTGGCAGTGTACGACGACAAGCTCAACCGCGGCGAAGCTTCGGTGAAATTTGAGGTTCGGTAATCCTTCCCCCATGTTCACTGCAACTCTCACGCAGTTTCGGTCGCTTCATCCGCCCGTGCGATCACTGGTGTTGCTGTATTGGATCTATACATTCACTTCATCGCTCACATGGGTATTTACTCAGATTTTTCTCTATAGCCGCTTTCAAAGCCTCACCCTTAATACTGTAAGTAGCCTGCTTTTGTTCACCGGCATTATGGTCGGTTTTTGCGTATTTGGATACTTTGCAAGCGTCTTGAGACTCAATATCAAATACGGATTCTTTTTAAGCTTTTTGATTTTTGCCATTGGGTTTATTACCCTACTCTATGCAACCACAGCACCTATTGCGTATCTCTCTGTTTTTTTGAATGGTTTGGGGAATGGATTTTTCTGGTTGACCATCCACACCTTTGAACTCGTGGAGACCAGGGATCGCGAACGCGACTATTATTCGTCCCTTCTCTCGGCAGGTGACCAGTTTTTCTCTTTTGTAGGCCCCGCCTGTGCCACTGGTCTTATTTGGGTCTCACAAACACTGCTCCAGTTAGGAACGTTTACTTTACTCTTTGCTGTCACACCCGTCATATACCTGCTTGGCTTTTTCTGTTTTTCATCGCTGCGTGAATATCGCCCAAAACCTATCAAGTGGGGCGATATTACTCACTTTTTTTCTGACAGGCGCAACCAGATGTTTCAGATGTTTGTCATGGGCGAAGGACTTGAGCACATACTTCGACCGATCATCATGCCGCTTGTCTCCCTTGCAATCCTCGGCACAGCGCTTACTGTCGGTTTGTACAGCACGCTCGCCGGAGCGTTTTCGGTTTTGTGCATACTCATGATTGCGAGACGCAGGACAGCAGAGAATCGCCTTATGATTCTTGCCGTAGCCACTATTATTTTGGTTGCGGCCATGGTGTGGCTTGGGTTTACTTTTACCCTCGCTGCGCTTATTATCTTTACCATCGTTCAATCCATGGCTTCACCCCTTATAGGCGTCTCTAATCACGTTATATCGCTTCAGGGCATGGAGTCTATGGGACGTTCGACCTCCGACTTTTATGCAACAATGATCCTTCGTGATTTTTCTTTATGGGTCTGGCGAATAACATTTGGCCTCATATTTCTTTCTATTGCGTTCAGGCTTGACTCGACAGAAACAGCACTCCCTATCGGAATATATCTCATCGCCCTTTCGCTTCTCATCACACTCCTTGGCGCAAAACTTGTCGTATCGGGACAAAAAAGAATGCCGGATTCTATGTCCGATATCCCTCCCTCGATTATGATAGACTGAGGCCTCAGTACGTGATTTAATAGGGGCAGCACAAATATATTTTGTCGATTTGTTAGGAGGAATCCGATGTTGCGCACACTACGCGAGTGCTTTGCCCGCTTATGGGAGTGGGCAACTGAAAAAGCTGCCTACGAAACACTTATGGAGGCAAGTGAAACGACGGTGGTGTGGAAAAAGGCCGAGAACGATATGTGGGATTGGATTCTTGCAAATCCAACGCTCCACATCGGTTGGTTTGAGCATGGGAGAAAATTGGTCGCCAAGGTAATTGAAAACTATATAAAATTTCTCCACGCCCATCCGGCAGTTGCGTGCGACGAGGAGTATCTCGCAGACCTGCGAGGTTTACTCAACCCACCGCCTTGGTGGCCATCGACACCGAAAGGAGGGCTCCCGCGGCCTTGTGCCGCGGGTGTTTTGTTCTAAACAGACAGAACTATCTCTCCTATATCAGCTCTTAGCGCATTTATTGCGCTTGAGTCTGTCGGACGCTTGGGGAATGTTCTGTTGGAGAGGATCACGTAGGCGATTTCTTTTTCGATATCACAAACGCACAACGTGCCCGTAAAGCCGGTCTTTCCAAATGTATGCGGGCCGCAGAACTTTCCCATGTAGCGAGGCTGGTTGAGTTCCCACCCCAGTCCCGTAGACTCGTTGAGTTCTGGGATCTGATTGGTTGTCATCTGGTCTATTATGCCTTCAGAAAAATATGTTCTGCCTTTACATGTCCCTCGATTGAGTAGCATTTCCAAAAAATTCAAGATGTCTGGCGCTGTCGAAAACAGCCCCGCATGTCCCATTATTTTTCCATCCTTTTTACAATCATAAGCGCTTTCATCATGCACCACCCCTTGGACTAAACCACGCCAATGATCGATCTCGGTCGGCACTATCATCTCTTTCCCGAAACGCTCGGGATAAAACGTGCTTCGTGTCATCTTGAGTTGCCTGAAAAAATGTACGTCAGCAAGAATATCGAGCGTGTCTCCCATTATTTTTTCCACCACAAGACCGAGAAGAGCTGCGGGGATATTTGTGTATTTAAAGACCGTACCCGGTCGTCGTTCAAAATCTTGAGTGAGGAGCGTATGGAGCGTGGCAGATGCACTTCCCAATTTCATTGATCCTATACCGTACCCATCGAGTGTGTAGGTGAGTAAATGTTTGATACGTACGAGTTCGCGATCAGCATTATTAAACTCTGGAATATAGTCGATCAGCTTGTTTGTTATTTTTAATTTTCCTTGATCGAGGAGCGCGAGCGCAAGGCTTGCGGTAGGGATCGACTTGGTGATCGACGCAACATCATATATCGTGTCTTCTTGTACTGATGGAGAGTCGATATCGTAGGTAAAACGACCGAATGGAAGCACATGCCGTTCTCCGTTTTTTTTCACTATCCCGATCACACAGCCGGGAAATACCTTTTCTTGAATTGCTTGCTCTATCCTCTTTGTAAGAGCGCCCACCATATCTCTTTACCGCACGTCCCGCACGGATACGAGGTGTCTTTTTTTGAGGAGGTCTACGATCTCGCTTTTGCGCAACAGGATCTCATTTTTGTGGATCGGATGAATCGTGAGCAGCACGACGCCCTGTTGAACGCGTATATCCTGATCGCGTAGTAAAATGCCGCACAACTCTTCCACCACAAGCGACACCGCGCTGCGCGTGACACGCTCGGTTGGCGCAAGACGCAAGAATTTTTCCAAAAACGATGAGAGTTGTTGCATAGTTACTTATTCATCGGCATAACGAGGTAAAAGAAGGAAGGATCGGATACGCCACGTATGATCATGGCACGACCGGCACCGGCGAGAAAAAGAGTAATGCTGTCGGAGGCAATGGATTGAAAACAGTCGCTGATATAGCGCTGGTTGAAACTTACCTGTATCGGTTCGCCCTTGAGCGTCGCTTGCACTTCGTCGGTTGTCTCTCCCACCTCGGCACTATCGGCATGAATAGTGCATGCTTTTTTCTTTGGATCGATATCAAAACGAACTTGATGGAAACGATCGGAAAAAATGCTGGTTTTCTTGAGAGCTTGCAGTAGATCTTGTTTGAGCATGGTCGCTTCGGTTGATGATTCTTGAGGTATGATTCTTACATAATCAGGAAACGCACCTTCGACCAGACGTGAGGTGAGGTACACGCTATCGAACGTAAAAGATATCTGGTGTTCGTTGTAGTGCGTTTCAATCTCCCCCTGTGCAGCTTCAAGCACCCGCACGATGTCAGATATGCTTCGTGCGGGTATAAGCACCGATCCTTCAGAGACCGCCTGTTTGACGGGAACCGTTTTCTCGGCGAGACGAAATGAATCGGTTGCGACAAACATCATCTTCGATCCTTGAAATTGCACAAAAACGCTTCCGAGTTCGGGCTTTATAGTAGACGTTGAGGCGCAATACGAAACCGCCTTGACGCCTCGCACCAGATCCTCTCCCTTTATTTTCATCATTGTTCCGCCTTCCGCACGTGGGAGATTGGGGAAATCTTCAGCTTCCACGGTATTGATGCGCGTTTCGCTGCCGGAGTAGGTTATCAAAAGATGTTTATCTTCTGTTTGAATAGTGATCGTCGCACCAACAGGCGCCGCAGCAATGACACTCGCAAGTGTGGCTCCCGGAACCGCTACGGTGCCACCCTGTTCAACTTTTGCAATAACAGCGATCTCGATACCCAGTTCCAAGTTGGTCGCTCGTACGGTGAGTTGTTTATCTTCTGCTTTGAGTAAGACGCAATGTAAAACGGGTAGTGTCAGGTTCTTGCCACTGATTTTTTCTGCTGATGCGATCGCATCAAAGAGTTTTTCTTTTAATAGTTCTATTTTCATATATACAAGCTACTATTGTTATTAGGGCTGTGGATTGTGTGCAGAACGATATCAGCGTTCAAATGCAACGTATTTTTCATTTCGACATTGCGTGTGTCTGTGGAAAACTCGTGCATTATTTCCGGATTGTTTTTATGGTTATAAAGTACATTCATATTGTCCCCTGTTTGTGTACGTATTATCCTCATTTTTTCCACTCTTTTTATTTAAGCATCGCCCGTATCTGCTCGACTTCGTGTATAAGCGTCGTGTTATGCAATAGTTCCTGCTTGATCTTCTCACATGAGTGAATGACGGTGGTGTGATCGCGTCCACCAAGACGATCGCCTATCGAAGGGTAGGAGACATTGTAATCTTCGCGCATGATGTACATGATGAGCTGCCGCGGCTTCACGACCTCCTTTTTTCTAGTTTTTTCATAGATGGATCCCTCATCGATGTCATAGAAATCGGCGACGCGCCGTACGACATCTTTTACCGAGATACTTTTTTGCGGTTTTGCATTGTTTTTGACGAGATTGCGCAATTCATTGATGTCGAGCTCGATCCCCTTTACCTGTGTTTGGCAGATGACCCTGTTGAGCACGCCTTCAAGGTCGCGGATATTGCCTTCTACCGCGGTTGCAAGGAAGGTCGCTGCTTCATCGCTTAAAATAAAATTGTTGTGTGAAGCTTTTGTCTTTAAAATAGCAACCCGCGACTCATGATCGGGGGGCGAAATATCGACCACCATACCCTGATTGAAGCGCGACTGGAGCCTGTCGGCAAGATTTTGGATATGGAGCGGGTGGCGATCGCTTGAAAAGACGATCTGCTTGTTATTTTCGTAGAGTGTATTGAAAAGGTGAAAGAGTTCTTCTTGTGTCTTTTCCCTTCCGGCCAGAAATTGTACGTCATCCATCACCAAGACATCATACTGTCGATATTTTTCCTTAAATTGCTGTATATTGTTGTTTTGGAGCGCCGTGACGTAATCGTTAGAAAATTTGTCGGAGGTCACATAAAAGATCTTACGCGAAGTATTTGCCTTCTTGATCTGATTGCCTACCGATTGGATGAGGTGGGTTTTGCCATAGCCGGTGTTGCCGTAGATAAAAAGCGGATTATACGTGATGCCCGGCTCATTCACGACCGCCTGAGCCGCGGCATGAGCCACCTCGTTGAATGGGCCCACCACAAAGGAATCGAACGTGTAACGGGGGTTAAGGTTGTCGTTTCGGGTGATATAGTGCTCGGCAAGCGGAAGCTCGCCGAGCGAAACGGTGCGCGCCGGAGTGCGCTTGTCCTGTTCCTTACTCTTGTCTTGCTTCGCGATGATGTATTCGATACCGCGTACATCATCCAGTGCTCCGCGTAATGCCCTTAGGATATCTTTATGATGCTTGTCCGCGAGGTAGTCTTTGTAAAATTGACTCGGTACGCCGATGTAGACCACCCCGTCTTCTATCTTGATGATATACGTTCCTTTAAACCAGGTGGTAAAATTCGCCTTTGAAACCGAAAGCTCTATATCAACAAGTACATTTTCCCATACTTGCCTGATATCTATAGTAGTGATTGGTGCCATACGTTAGGTGTATACATTATAGCGGTTTCTTTCCAGTCTGTTACTTGCGTAAAACGAGCCAAAGTTGCATTACCTGTGGATAACATGGGTATAAAGTGGAAAAGTTGACAATTGCCCTGCTTGCCAGTATCTTTACCCTATGCCAAAACGAACCTATCAGCCAAAGAAGAAGAAACGAGCCACCACCCATGGTTTTCTCGTGCGTATGCGCACGCCAGGAGGTAAAAGCGTCGTTCGCCGCAGGCGAGCAAAGGGCCGCGCCAAGTTGTCTGTGTAAGTTGTGCTTGCAAAAAAGAACAGATTATCACGTCAGGACATCGCATCACTCATGAAGCGTGGGCGCAGAGCGTATGCGACCCACGCTGGGCTTGTTTTTCAAAAATCAGCACAGCCCCGCTTCGCGGTAGTGGTATCGAAAAAATTCGCAAAAACGGCAGTATCGCGCAACCGTCTGCGCCGGCGCATATATGAATTTTTGCGAACCGTACCAGACGGCCTCCCGGCCATAGAGGCTATGTTTATTATGCAAAAGGGCGCGAGCACTCTTTCGGCGGGTGAATTGCGAGAAGAAATTTTGCAGTTGCTCAAGAAAGTCCAGTAAAGCATTGCCCATACGGCCGCGATATACTACAATAATACACACATGCTCGGGGAGCTCTTCCATACGTTTATTTTTGTCCCGCTTTACAATGCCCTTATCGGGCTTATTTCTGTTATACCGACCGGAGACGTCGGTGTTGCGGTGGTCGTGCTGACGATCTTGGTTAAATTCATTCTCTTCCCTCTCTCTATGAAGGCGGTCAAGACGCAGATGGTCATGCGCGAAAT
>CAZDRD010000016.1:0-10404 GCA_964507945.1 uncultured Candidatus Saccharibacteria bacterium | reverse complement strand
CTTTTTTCTTTGAAGGGTCTTCGAGGATCGCGGCGACGGCGCGCTCCATGCGCATGGATTGCGAGCCTTTGATGAGGATCACATCGCCTGACGCTACCATTTTTGCAAGGATGCTTCCCAATTTTCGAGCGTCGTCGAACTTGATGATGTTTTCTTGCTTCATCCCCTCTTTGATCGCGGCATCGGCTGCGGCACGAGCTCGTACGCCAACGGTGAAAAACGCATCCGCCACATTTGCCGCATGTCTACCCGCTTCTTCGTGCATCGCTTTGGTATAAGGTCCCAATTCAAGCATATCGCCCAGCGCGACGATTTTTCTTCCCTGCGTTTGCACCAGTGACAATGCGGACAACGCTTCGGCAACCGCGATCGGCGAGGCGTTGTAGGTATCGTCTATGATCGTGCTGTCGTTTTTGCCCGGCAAAATTTTCATCCTGCCCGGCGGTGTGACGTGTTGTGATAATTTTTGCCCGACATCAGTCAGATCGAGTTCAAGCGCGTGCGCAACGGCAAAAGCCGCGAGTACCGGATAAAGATGATGTCTGCCCAATGCGCCCGCAAGTTCGTACGAGATGTCGGTGTCTCCGTACTCGACATGCATCTTCATGCCGCACGGTTTATGATCGCGATACCAGACGCGATCGCGTTTGCCGCGCACCTGCGCATGAGGATTGAAGCCATAGGACAGCATCGTACCCTCTTCAAAATGCATGTCTGACATCTTTTCATCATCGGCATTGATGATAAGCGTTCCGTCTGCTTTGAGCGCATGCGCAAGGAATTTTTTCTCCTTGATCACTTCTTCGGGCGAGGAGAAAAATTCGACATGCACCGGCACATCGGGAAAACGCGTAAAGACCGCGATATCGGGCTTCAGCCACTCTGCTACACTCTCGATATCGTGCGGGCGATCCGCGCCCACCTCGAGGATGAGCCATTCCGGATATTCCTGCCGAAAGACAATGAGCAACAATCCGTCGAAAAGATTTTTGAGCCACAGGAGCGGATTGGACCAGGCGTTTGCAAGCCCCAAAATAGTCAGCGGCACGCCGATCTCGCTGTTGAAACTTTTCTCACTCTTGCGCACATGGACGTGATCGGAAATGGCAGTAAAGATCGCGTCTTTGGTGGAAGTCTTTCCGACGCTTCCGGTGACGGCAATGATGCGCGGATGATATTTTGCAAGCACACACTTGGCTTCAAAAGTCAGCCCGCGCACGACGATAGATTTGAAAAAATGTTTCATACCCTAACGATCGGGCGGTATGTCATAGTAATTGATAAGGAATTTGGTGATATCCATGAAGGGTGTGGTGAGCGTTTCCGACGCGTATTTTGCGCCTCGCGGTTCCATGGTATACAAAAAGACGATGAATTTCGGATTGTACGCTGGAAAGTAGCCGAAGAATGAATGCAGGTAACGGTCATCATAATACCCTCGCGCGCCCGCTTTCGCAATCTGCGCCGTACCGGTCTTTGCGGCGACGCTATAATGCGGCAGCGCGACCGAACCGTTCAGAAGCGCCTTGTCCACCACTTCGACCAGCATACGCGTCACCGTTTCGGATGTCTGCTGCGATATCACCCGCGTCGTATCATCGAATGTCACATCCTGTGAGGCACCTGACTCGTACTGAATTTTTTTAGCGACATGCGGGGTCACCAGCGTGCCGCCATTGGCGAGCGCGGCGAGCGCACGGACGGTCTCGATAGGCGTCATCGCGATCCCCTGACCGAAGGAAGCGTTGGAGTATTCGATCATGCGCGGACTCGAAAGATTGTCAACGAGTCCATGTACTTCGCCCGGTAGATCAATGCCGGTCTCTTGGCCAAATTTAAATGCACGCATACGTGTACCAAAACGCTCCTTGCCCACCTTTGCAGCGACAAACGATACGCCGGTATTGAGCGACTGATTGAGCACCTCCTGCATAGGCACGACGCCACGCGCTCTGCCGTCGAAGTTACAAACTTTGTAACCATCGAGCGTAATGCAACCGGTATCGTTGTAGGTGGTCTGTGGCGTCACCACGCCGGTGTCGATGCCGATCGCCATGGAGATCGGCTTGATGATGGAACCCATTTCATATACGTCTTCAACCAAAGGATTCGAAAAGGCACTGACATCTTTCTGGCTTTTGAAATTATTTGCATCAAATGATGGCGTCGCGGCAAATGCATAGATCGATCCGGTCTTGGGATCCATCACGATGATGCCCGTCCGACGCGATCCCCACTTGTTTGTGACCCCTGCGATCACGTCCTCGACATGCTTTTGCACCGATGGCTCGATGGACGTGACGATATCGCCGGCTTTGGCATGTTCCTGAGCAAAGAGCGTTTCGCCGATGTTTGAAAAAACTTCCGCAAAAAAATTGACGTTTTGGCTCGCTTCATTGCGCGTGAGCACGTCATTCCAATATCGCTCAGCGCCATAGAGTCCCGTTACCGTATCGCCTTGGTACCCGACAAAGCCAATCGTCTGTGCGGCGAGCGTACCGCCTGGATAATAGCGCCACCGTTCTCGGTAGAGATGGACGCCAGGCAGATCGGCATCCTCGATGATCTTTGCTTGATCGGGTAGGACGCGGTGAGCGACCTCTTCGTACGGATCGTCTTTCTTGCGGGCCGACGCGAAAAACGCTTCACGATCGACGTTAGGATACGCCCGCGAGATCACGTCATAGGCACGTTCCGGATCCGTCACGTCCTTTGGTGTGATCGCGATGAGGAAACCACTCTGCAGTGTCGCTCCGGCGACGAGGCGTCCGTCTTTATCCTCAAAAAAAACGGTGCCGCGATCATACATGCCGTTTGCGGACTTGACGTATTGATTGTCGGCAAGGTCGGAAAAATTTTCACCATGTACGATCTGTACCATGTATAATCGCACTACCAAAAGTGCCGCGAAAAGGGCTATACCCGTCGATAATAAACGGATGCGTTTCGTGAGGTTGCCGCCGCGCATACAGAAAAAAGCGTGATGCTATCGGTTAAGCGTGAATTTCGAGCCTTCTGGCCTGACAACGAACGCCGTATCGGTGATATCGGTATACCCAAGCGTCGCGGCATACGGTCGGTCAAGTGCCGTTTTTTTCTGGAGGTAGGCTGATTCAAGTTGTCCTACCTGTGCACCCAAGGTTGTCATCTCGATCGTCGCGTTTTTTCGCATGACCGTATTGGTGATAGAAGCCGTGATGAAATACACGTATGCACCGATCGAAATAACGCCAAGGGCGATCAGCACCCAGAATGCTTTTTTTTCAAGATCAAAGAAAAGTGAGGAAAGAGCTATTGTTTTCATAGATGAACCTTAGTTTTTTAATAAGACGCGAAGTTTTGCGCTGCGAGCACGGGGATTATGTGTTGTTTCTTCCGATGTCGGCACGATGGGTTTTTTGACCAGCAGTGAGCCCTTCCCTTCCTGTGCCCATTGCTTGAACGTACGTTTGACCGTGCGATCCGTGATGCTTTCAAAGGTGATCACGGCGATCCTGCCTTTTTCTTCCAAATGCGCCATAATCGCATCGAGGCCTTCGGTAAGCGATCGGTACTCGTCGTTGACCGTCATACGCAAGGCTTGAAAGACTCGTGTTACCGGACGTTTGCGCGCCGTCGCCAAGATGTATGGGGGCAATGCCCACTCGATGACGTCTACGAGCTCAGAGGTGGTCTTAATCGGAGCCTTCTCCCGTGTCACAACGATCGCATGTGCGATACGTTTTGCGAAAGGTTCTTCACCATACCGCCTGAAGATCGTGATGAGATTTTCCACATCCCAGTCATTGATGATCTCTTCAGCCTCAAATGTAGCTTGCCTGCCAAATGTCATCGAGAGCGGTTCGTTTTTGGTAAAAGAAAACCCTCTTCCCGAAACATCGAGCTGATCGCTCGAAAGACCCAGATCGATCAGCGCTTTGCTGATGCGGGAGATCTTGTGCGCCGCGAGTATCGCAGACAGATTGCGGTAGTTGTCTTCGACAAAGATCTTTGTGCACGGCAGGTCTTGAAGTCTTTCTTGCGCGCGCAGAAGAGCGTCAGGATCGAGATCAATGCCGATGAACATGCCGTCCTTGGAAAGTTTTTGAGCAAGCACGTATGCGTGCCCACCGCCGCCGAGGGTGCAGTCTACGACCACGTCATCGTGCTCCACATCGAGCAGCGATACGACTTCATGTAAAAGAACAGGTATGTGTGCCGTCTGCCTCATGCTATAGGACGCCGAGGGCACTTAACTTTTCCGCAACGGTGTCAGCCTTGCCACTTACACCGGCCTTGTATGCGTCCCAACTTGATTCGTTCCACATCTCGAGCCGATCATGGACGCCGATAAGCACCGCCTTGCCGTCCGTGATGCCGACCGCTTTGGCGAGAAAGTCGGGAACGAGAATGCGTCCCAACGAATCCACTTCGACATCGGTAGCGCCCGCGAAAAGATAACGACCAAACGCACGCGCATCCGATTGTCCAAGGGACAGCGTTTCCATTTTCGCAACAACCTTCCCCCAACTTTCCATCGGAAAGATGAAGAGACAGTTGTCGAGACCGTGCGTGATGACGACTTTCTTCCCAAGCTCCTTGCGGAACTTTGCCGGGACCGCAACGCGCCTTTTATCATCTATCGTGTGTCGGTATTCTCCGTAGAGCATGGCGCAGTGGTTAAATACGGCTTACTTGCTATACTTTAGCAATCTACCACTTTCTCCCACATGTCTACCACTATACTCCACTTTACCTACACCACCAAGGAAACTTATGCACAAAAAGCCCTCAAATGAGGGTTATGAAACCAAACCGAAAGCGCGTCAATTAAGCCTGCTCTTTATTGATTGTTTTTCTTTTCGCGTGGGCGCATGAGCGGAAAGATTTGCCCTTCTCGAACCGAGACATTGGCCAGGAAACTGAATAGGCGTTCGGAGACGCCGAAACCGAACGTCGGCGGCATGCCGTATTCGAGCGCTTCGACAAATTCCATGTCGGCCATTTGTGCTTCGTCATCACCCGCATCGCGAAGCAATTGCTGATGCATGAACCGCTCATGTTGATCAATCGGATCGTTGAGTTCCGAAAAACCCTTCCCCATTTCCGAACCCGCAAGTATGACTTGAAAGCGTTCTACCACACGTGGATCATTCTTACTTCGTTTTGCAAGCGGTTCCAGATAGACCGGAACATTGACTAAAAAGCCCGGCCCACTGATAGTTTTACGGATCTGTTTCCAGAGAAGGTCAACACCTCGCTCCACATTGATCGTTTTTGCATCAAACTCAATATGTTTTTCTTTAAGAAGGGCAATCACTTGCTCTGTTTTTACCGTAAGCGGATCGATTCCAAATTTGTCTTTAATGAGTGCACAGAAATCATACTCTTTCCACTGCGCACTCAAATCAACTTCAAAGTCGCCGATGGCAAACTGCATCGTACCAAACGTCTTTTGCGCCAGATTGCGATACAAGTCAGTGATCATAATCATCCCTTCGTGGTAGTCTTTGTACGCTTCATAAAACTCAAGCTGAGTGTAGTCCTGCAGATGCTCAGCAGACATTCCCTCATTTCTAAAGATACGCCCTATTTCGAATGTCTTGGGCAGACCTGCAACCATAAGTTTCTTTTGCCAGAGTTCACCGGCAGAAATGCGCAAGTACACATCAATATCAAGCGCATTGTGATGCGTCACAAACGGTCGCGCTTCTGCACCACCCGTGGTATTTTCCAGAACTGGTGTCTCTACTTCTAAAAAACCACGTTCGAGTAAAAATGTTCGAGCAGTATTCCAAAAGAGTGAACGTTTTTGTATGCGCTCTACTACCTCCTTATTGAGCAATATGTCGAGATACCTTCGACGATAGCGCTCATCTTCATCTTTGACACCAAACCATTCATCCGGTACAGGTTGTATGCTTTTAGCCAGCATGCGCCAGTTTTTTAGGAGGAGTGATTTCTCTCCACGCTTGGTCACAAACGCGACACCTTCCGCTTCGACAATATCACTCTGGTCAACAACGTCTTGAAAAAGCGTGTACGTCTCTTCACCAACTTCATCACTCTTGATGTAGCATTGCACACGAGCAGTTCCATCGTATATATCAAAGAATGAAGACCCTCCATGTGCGCGAAGCGACATAATACGCCCTGCTATGGTTATGGCTGTGCCGTCCTGCTCAAAGTCATCAAAGGAAGTCGTGAACTCCTTGATGCTGTGAGTACGTCTGGTGATTGAGGGATACGCTAAAAAGCCTCGTGATTCGAGCAATTCACGTTTCTTGATACGCTCATTGCGTATGTCCTCGAGTACTGACATAACACATTATTCCAACTCAACGATCTTATACTGCTGTTTGCCATTAGGTGTTTCAAACGTGAAGACATCGCCTTTCTTTTTTCCCATGAGCGCTTCACCCAGCGGTGACAGGTGCGAGATCTTGCGCTCGAACATGTTGGTTTCCTCACTGCCGACGATCTGATAGACGTGCACATCCTTTTCCCCAACTTTCTGGATGGTGACCCTTGATCCAAGCGAAATGTTTTCGCTTTTCGTTTGCGTCAGTATGTTCGCCGATACGAGCATTGCTTCAAGTTTGGCAATGCGCTCTTCGGTCGCGGCCTGCAGGTCACGCGCCTCCTGATACTCGGCATTCTCGGAGAGATCGCCCAACGAACGCGCATATTCGAGACTTTCGGCGATCTCCTTGCGGCGTACCGTCTTGAGATAGCCGAGCTCTTTCTTGAGCTCGTCGTATTTTTCCTGCGTAAGAAACTCTTGAGTGTCATTCATACTTTTTGGCACAGTATACGGTATTTTTGTCGATAGAACAAGCAATGCGTTGTTCACCTATTTTTCATCGGCAAAATACTCGGGTGTATTGATGTGCATCCAGTCGAAAAGCTGTCGCATGATGTAGACGCCGCCGCGTGGATTGTGGAGCGGCCCGCGCTCAAGCATGACGCCAAAGGCGTATCGCGGATGCTCGTACGGGAAAAATCCGACCACCCATGAATTGACGCGCTCGTTGTTTGCTCCGACCTGAGCCGTACCGGTCTTTGCACCGATCGTCACGTAAGGATTGGCGAGACCTTTTCCCGTGCCGTCGGTAGCGGCCAGAAGCATCCCTTCGCGTACGATCGCCAAATCTTTCTGCTCAAGCGGCAATACCGTTATGTCCTTGGGTAACGCATTTTCTTTTTCTAAATGTGGAGTGGTGAGCTTCCCTCCGTTTGCGATTGCGGCAGTCGCGCGCACCGACTGGAGGACAGTCACCTGAAAGCCGTATTGTCCGATCGCGGTATTGTACGTATCGCCCAGACGCCACATGTCGTCGAAGACCTTTTCTTTCCACTGAGGACTCGGGATGATACCGGACGCCTCACCCAACAGACCGCTCCCTGTGGTCGTGCCGAAACCGAACAGGCGTGCGTACTTTTCTATATTGGCGATACCCAAGCCCCGCTGGTCTCCGTATCCTCCCCCCACTTCATAAAAATAAATATCCGAAGAAACCGAAAGTGCCTGACGCATATCGACCCAGCCTTGTGCTTGCCAGTCTACAAAGACCGACGGTTTGCTCGGATTATAGGGATTGGGAACCTTGAGTATGCCGGTGCTGAGGATCTTTGTTGCAGGATCGATGATGTTTTCATTGAGCGCTCCCGCAGCGACAAACGGCTTAATAATGGAGCCGGGGGTGTAGACACCGCCGAGCGCGCGATTGAGATACGGTTTACGCGGATCACTCTCGTATCCACGGATGGCCGCAACATCGCTCTGTATCAGCTTGTTGGGATCGAATTCCGGATAACTCGTCAGCGCCAAAAGTTCACCCGTCTCCACGTCCATGATGACCCCCGCACCACCGGCAAACGACACTTCCTCAATGAGATTCTTCAAAAGAAGCGAGAGCTGACTTTGCACACGACTGTCTATCGACAGCGTGATATTTGCTCCATGTACGGGTTCTTGACGGATGCCTTCGGTCTGAAGCGTGCCATGCACGTCGGTCTCGACGATCTTGAGTCCCTGCGTACCCGCGAGCAGGTCATTGAATTTTTTCTCCGCGCCCGATACGCCTTCTATCGCCGTCTGATAATAAAATCCCTGCTTGTCTTTTTTGGGCATGCTCACGTACCCTAAAATATGCGCCATGCCGGGAAGCGCGGTGTACTGACGAGCAAGGTATTCATTCTCGGCATTGGGCGCTGCCGCGGTTGTCGTCGTGGTGGCGGTGGCGGTTGCTTTATGTGCATCAAGCGATACATTCCACGCAAGTTCCACGCCATTGCGGTCATAGATGACGCCACGCCGCGGAAAGATCACCGAATAATGTAAGTGGTTACGTTCCGAACGTTCCAAATATGCCGCGCCACGAACGATCTGCAGTTGCCATATCTTGCCGATAAGCAAAAGGGCGATCATTACACATGCGCATCCAACAAAAACAAATGCACGCTTAGTGATCGGCTGCTCAAGACGGCCTTCAAAGCGGGCCGTGTTGAATTCGGGAAGATTTTCCGCATCAAGCAAAATCTCGCTGGGATCAATTTCCCTGCCGCGCCTTTTGGACCCGAACGTGAGCAGACGTGCTGCTTTATGAAATAATGCAAACATGAGATGAGGCGATTATCGTACCTTGATGACCGAACGTAGCAGTATCCCGAGAAGCGCGCATACGATAAACACCACCGTCAGTATATATCTGATCCCGAAAAAAATCTCGTTTGATCCACCATAGAGCGAATCCCATAAAAGGCCAGCAAGAATAACTTCATACGAGCCCGACAACAGCAGCAGCACCGCGCCGATCGCGAACGTACACCACCACGGCAAAAAGAAGACGCTCAGGACAAGCAGTCCATCAAACATAAGGCGCATGCCGACAGGGCTATTTTTGACTTTGATCATGCTCGGTGACAGATGTTAGGGCGGGTTTCCAAATATGGTCTCTTTTGACGGTAACGAAACGCAAGGTGTTGGCGTTGACGGGATTTTTGAAGTATACGTGCGCAAATGAATCCGCAGGATCGATCTCGACCCGCTCTACCTGCGCGAAGAGTGCGTTGTCGAGCGTGGAGAGCGATACCGGATCACCCTCCGCCACGGACACTTCTCGCGGTAGCAACGCAAGGAAGGTGCCGCCTCCTTGCCCTTCCGCTACCGCGGGGACGGAGCTCGATGCGGTGCCGATCATGACCGATGTTTTCTCACGCGGCGCGGAGAAAAGCAACACCGTCGCGGTCGAAGCGAACACCTCTTGCACGAAACCAATGGCGACATCACCGTCGACGGTCACGAGATCACCGGCCACGACACCATCACCCGTGCCGGTATCGATGATGAGCAGATCGTACGGCGTGACATCGGTACCACGCAACACGACCGCAAGCAGATCATTGTTTTTGTCCGCATCTTTTCTTCCCAAAAGCGCCTTGAGTTCCATATTTTCGCGTTCCAGCAACTTGGTTTGAAAAGTCTGACGGCGTAGTGCACTCGTTTCTTCGCGCAAAGCGACGTTTTCGGTGATAAGCGATTGTTTGGATTCCAAAGAAAGGAATGCGCCATACGCAGCCCCGACGACGTCGCTGCGCAGCTGCCACAAGGGCGCACCAATGGCATGTGTTGCGTCTGACAGCGGTGTCGGCAGTGGCGGACGCAATACTGTCAGCACCAAGAGCACCGCCAAGAGCCCTCCCGAAACCAAAAACATGCGCGTACGCGACGAGGTACGCCGAGAACTATTTCGTATTGTCTGTAAAAAATTCATCTTGATGTATCAATACTTCTTCAAAGGTGTCGATATGTTCGAGGATAAGACCCGTCCCGCGCACGACCGACGTCAAAGGATCCTCCGCACTGTGTACCGGCACCTTGAGCATCAGTGACAAGAGCTCCGGGAAACCGCGTATGAGCATTCCCCCGCCGGTTACATAGATACCGCGCTGCATGACATCGGCCAGAACCTCGGGTGGCGTTTCTTCGAGTACGTCTTTGACCGCGGTGATAAGGTTGTCGATCGAACGCGACAGCGCTTCGCGCAAGTCAGCGTCGGTAACGAGCGCTTCGCGTGGAAGGCCGGTCACGAGATCGCGCCCGCGCACCAGCGCTTCTTTGAGCGGTTCATCTTCGCGTACCGAAGCGATCGCATGCTTGATCTCTTCGGCGGTCTTCTCGCCTATTACTATTTTAAACTCATCTTTGATAAATGTCTGTATGTCGCTGTTGAAACGATCGCCCGCGATGCGCACGTTGCGCGAGATCACGATGCCGTTTAAGGCGATCACCGCGACATCGGTCGTACCACCGCCGATGTCTATGACCATATGGCCGCTTGGTTCGTGGACCGGCAAACGCATGCCGATCGCCGCGGCCATCGGTTCTTCGACGATATGCACATCGCGCGCACCTGCATTGCG
>CAZDRD010000015.1:4358-10421 GCA_964507945.1 uncultured Candidatus Saccharibacteria bacterium | reverse complement strand
ATAACCCAAGTGGTGGTCACCTGCGCCAATGACTCCAAAAACCCTCCCCAACAAGGGTTTGAGGAAGTTAAACGAGATACCGTGATCGTGCACCTGAGAGACAACGCGACAGGTAAATACGCTCTCCTCAATTGGCATGGCTCTTTGGAGGGAATTGCAACGGCGATCATGGGTGGTATTGAAGAGGGTCAGACACCAGAATCCGCTGCACTTGCAGAGATCGCTGAAGAGGCCGCCATCCCAAATGCTCGTATGGTGAAAAAAATGCGATGGATAACGGCAGCAAAATATTGCGCCTCGCATAAAAAACAAAATAGGCTCGCCCATTCCTATACTTTTCTTGCTGAAGTAGACAACCTGGATGCGCAAGGAACTATTTCTGAGAAAGAAAGAGCGATTCATACACTCGTTTGGGTCGATGAGGAACAAATGTTAGCAAAGCTGACCCCAGATCATCAAAAACAAGTATGGCAACTCTTACAGAAAGAAACGGCTCTTCTCGGAAGTGGCTATTTGATGAACTCCCTCGAATTTAATGATACTGATTCAGAAGAAGCCAAACAAAAAATCACTGAATACGTCGGTGGAAGGATGGTCACCAAATACAAGTTGCGTGATTGGATTTTTTCACGACAACGATATTGGGGTGAGCCGATACCGATGGTACATTGTGAAAAAGATGGTTGGGTGCCGGTACCCGAAAGCGAGCTTCCGGTCACATTGCCCGAAGTAGAAAAATACGAACCGACCGACACGGGCGAGTCGCCGCTTGCCACCATGTCTGACTGGATGCGCACAACATGTCCGACCTGCGGCGGGGAAGCGAAGCGCGAGACTGACGTGATGCCCAACTGGGCGGGATCGTCGTGGTACTATCTGCGCTACACCGATCCGCACAATAACACGACACTTGCCGATCCGGCCAAGCTCAAATACTGGACGCCGGTTGACTGGTACAACGGCGGCATGGAGCATACCGTGCTGCACTTGCTTTACTCGCGCTTTTGGCACAAATTTTTGTACGACATCGGCATTGTCCCCACACCAGAGCCCTACCAAAAACGGACGAGCCACGGCATCATCTTGGCCGAAGACGGGGAAAAGATGAGCAAATCAAAAGGCAATGTGGTCAACCCCGATGAGATCGTCGAACGTTTCGGCGCGGATGCTTTGCGTGTGTACGAGATGTTCATGGGGCCGTTTGACCAAGCGATCGCATGGTCGACGGATGGTCTTGTGGGAGCAAAGCGCTTTCTTGAACGCGTCTACGCTCTCAAGGACAATATCGATATCGAAACACCTGATGAAGCAACGGCACTCCTCATGCAGCAGACCATCAAAAAAGTCACCGAGGATATCGAATCGCTCAAGATGAACACCGCGATTGCACAGCTTATGATCTTTTCCAACGCTCTTGGAAAAATGAAAAAAGTACCACAGGAAGCATACGAGACTTTGCTTGGGCTTTTGGCGCCGTTTACTCCACACCTGACCGAAGAATTGTGGGAGATGTTGGGTCATACCGATTCGATCCACACTCAAGCGTGGCCCGCATTCGATGCTGCCTTGATCGCACAGTTGCCTGTTACGATCACGGTGCAGATCAATGGCAAAATGCGCGGTACGCTCACGCTTCCTGCAGATACTGATCAAAAGATAATCGAGACACAGGCTCTCACCTTGCCTGCGGTGCAAAGAATCATTGGCGATACGCCTATACGAAAGGTCATCTATGTGAAAAATAGGGCACTAAACCTGGTAATCTGAACGTTTGTGGATAAGCTTGACTCCAGTTTATATGTGTGATAATCTGGACTACATAAATGATATTGGGGTATATATCAATAAAGAAAATTAATTAATGAGCATGAAAAACCTAACATTTAAGCCAAAAGCAGTCACCAAGAAACTGCTCGCGGTGCTTCCTGATCGCGCTCGCGATGTGCTGACGAAACGTTATGGTCTGGGTAAAGATGCTACAACGTCCACGCTTGAGGCGATCGGCCAAGAATACGGTATCACACGGGAACGCGTGCGCCAGATCGAGAATTACGCGCTTGCAAGCATCCGCAAATCAGACGCGTACAAAGAAGAACGCGCATCATTTAACGAACTCAAAGAAGTCATCGACTCATTCGGTGCCATCGTACCAGAAGAAGACTTTCTCGATGCGGTCGCTAAAGACGCGAGCACGCGCAACCATATCCATTTTTTGCTGGTAATCGGAGAAACTTTCACAAAGGAAAAAGAAGACGATGAATTCCATCACCGCTGGCACGTCGATAGCGATATTGCCGAAGCGGTCAAAAAATCCCTCCGCACGTTGTATCAGAATATCTCCGATGACGATCTCATTCCCGAGTCGGAAATGATCGAAACGTTCCTGAAAGAAGTGGAACATCTCAATAGTCAATACAAAGACACCGAGATCATCAAACGCTGGCTCTCTATTTCCAAACAAATCGGCAAAAATCCGCTCGGTGAATGGGGGCGAACCGAATCGCCCAACGTCCGCGCCAAAGGCATGCGTGATTTTGCATACCTCGTCATCAAGCGTCATGGTTCGCCCATGCATTTCCGCGAAGTCGCCAAAGCCATTACCGAACTTTTTGCTCGCAAAGCACACGAAGCGACCTGCCACAATGAACTCATCAAAGACGACCGCTTCGTGCTGGTAGGCCGTGGCATGTACGCACTCAAAGAATGGGGCTACGCCGCGGGTGCCGTAAAAGACGTGATCACCGACATACTGCAAAAACACGGTCCCTTGACGCGCGAAGAAGTCATTGATCATGTGCGCAAGGAACGCTACGTCAAAGACAATACTATTCTCATCAACCTCCAAGATCCGACGCTCTTCAAGCGTGACAATGAAGGGCGCTATGCGGTTCGTGCCTAATACATAGAGAGCCTCCTGTTTGTACTTTGTCATCGCCGCTCTCTGTTTGCTATACTTGAAGATACTTCATGGAACCTTCAATGGTACAAGGTATGTTTGACGGGCCGTCATGGCAGGCGCTGTTTAAAGGTTTTGAAATCGTATTTGCCTTTGGGCCGATCTGGATGCCGATCGTTTTTACTTTTGCCGCATGGCAGCAGTGGATCGGATACCGACGCGCGCGATACATCGAAAGGCAGCAGTACCAAGTCCTCGAAGTGCGTGTGCCCGCAGAAGTGCGCAAAACACCCGCGGCTATGGAAGCAGTGTTCGACGCACTCCATCTGCGGCCGGGGGAATCGACATTTCTAAAACGTCTTTTCGAGGGAGCGGTCCGCCCGTGGTTTTCTTTCGAACTTGTCTCGTTTGAAGGGCAGGTGCATTTTTATATCTGGACACGGGCGGGCTTTCGTAGGCATATCGAACGTGCATTTTATGCTCAGTATCCGGAAGTCGAAATCGTACCGGTGGAAGACTATGCCGCACGATTTCCATTTTCGATCGAGGAGTTCGAACTGTGGGGATGCGATTTCAAGCTCGGTAAGCCCGACCCATTTCCGATTAAAACGTACGTCGATTTCGAATTGGACAAAAGTATCACCAAAGAAGAAGAAAAGATGGACCCCTTCGCGACGTTCATCGAATTTCTCGGCTCGATGGGCAAGGACGAATACCTCTGGTACCAATTTATTTTCCGCGTACATAAATCGGAACCGGGTCTCCCCGGCACACCTCTTGGTATCACCGACATCAACGCACGTGCAAAAGCGGAGTTGCAAAAAATTCGCCAGTCTCCTGCCGAGACTACCTACTTTACCGACAAAGAGTATAAAGTATTGAGTGAACTACAAAAAGAGCAGATAAAAGGCATCGAGCGCAAGCTCTACAAAAAGCATCATTTCGATGTCGGCATACGAGGAATGTACTTTGCCCGCAAGGGTGTGTTTGAAGGCACGACGATCGGCGGCTTTCTCAATACCTTCAAACTCTTCGGCCCGCCAGGCTATAACGGCATCGGCGGCGCACGATATCTTTTTGACTACGACTACCCATGGGAAGATTACCATGAGACGCGCCAAAACAGGCAACGTGTCAGGCTTTTTGACGCGTATCGTAGGCGATCATGGTTCCACCCACCCTACCGTACTCCCAGTTACGTACTTTCAGGCGAGGAGCTGGCAACCTTGATCCACGTCCCCGGTGCGGTCGTACAGACGCCCACGTTTGAGCGTATTCCTTCAACGCGCCGCGAAGCTCCCGCAAATCTGCCAATATGAAATTTCGCTTACCCCAGTTCACATTAGAAAATTCTGTTATGTGGCGTGGCCGCATGATCGCTTTGACCGAGCGTCTCCTGACCACATCGGGCCTGATCGTCGTGGCGGCGCTGTTGGCACTCAGCTATGGGTATTTCTTTTTATATACGCCGCCAAGCTCATTTCCCGTACATGCGATCGTACACATACCCGATGGTCTCACGCTCACGCAAGCAGCCAATCTTCTTGCCGATGAACAAGTGGTACGTTCGTCAAGCGCGCTCAGCTCGCTCGTGATCCTACATCGCGGCGAAGAACGTGTGCGGGCGGGAGATTATTTCTTCGACCGGCCGCTTACGATCTTTGAAGTGGCTCGTCGTATTCTCGTGGGCGACTATGGTATGCTTCCCGTCAAAGTGACGATCCCCGAAGGAGCTACGACCTATCAGATAGCGAAAATATACGCTGATAAACTCGGCCATTTCGACGAACAGACATTCATGACGCTTGCGGAAAGCAAAGAAGGGTACTTGTTTCCCGATACATACTATTTTCTCCCTAATGCTTCCGCCGCGCAGGTGATAGACACGATGGAACAAAATTTTTATCGCCGCATTGAGCCGATCGAAGGATTGATCGCGGATTTCGGTAGACCGCTCGATGAGGTGCTCACTATGGCTTCGCTTCTGGAGAAAGAAGCCAGGACGCCAGTCTCGCGCCGCACGATCGCGGGCATATTGTGGAATCGTCTGAACGTCAACATGCCACTTCAGGTCGATGCCGTGTTCGGTTACATAAAAAAGGGTGACATATACAGCCCGAAATTCTCAGACTTGGCGATCGATTCGCCCTATAACACGTACAAATACAAAGGCTTGCCGCCGGGGCCTATCGCCAATCCGAGCCTTGCGAGCATCAAAGCCGCCGTGACGCCCATCGAGTCGTCGTATCTCTTTTACTTATCCGACAAGAGCGGACGGATGCATTACAGCACGGCCTACGATCAGCATCTCAGGTATAAAAAGATGTACTTGAACTGAATCAAGAAACGTGGTTCTATCATGCAATGAAAGTATTCGTCGGTCTCTCGGGTGGCGTTGATTCGTCGGTCTCCGCGGCACTTTTGAAAGAAGCCGGCCATGAGGTAATCGGCGTTTTTTTGCGCGTCTGGCAGCCGGATTTTTTGCCCTGCTCATGGCGCGACGACCGCACGGATGCAAAACGTGTCTGCGCGACCCTCGGTATCCCGTTTTTAGAGCTTGACTGCTCAGACGAATACAAACAAGACGTCGCCGACTATATGATCTATGAGTACGGACGCGGGCGCACACCCAACCCCGACGTCATGTGCAATGCGAAAATAAAGTTCGGTATTTTTTACGAAAAAGCGCGCGCGATGGGTGCGGACGCCGTGGCGACAGGGCATTATGCGCAAATAAAAAATGAGGATGGAACCTATCATTTGCTCAAAGGTGCCGATGAAGCGAAAGACCAGAGTTATTTTCTTTGGAAAATAAAAAAAGAACAGTTGCCGCATCTGCTTTTTCCGATCGGCCACATGCAAAAGTCCGCAGTGCGCAACGAGGCGGCACGCTTTGGCCTACATACCGCATCGAAAAAAGATAGTCAGGGCTTGTGTTTTCTCGGCAAACTCGACATGCACGATTTTCTTGCGCATTTCATCAAGCAGGAACGTGGTGACGTACTCGATACGGAAGGGAACGTGATCGGACACCATGACGGTTCGGCATATCTGACGCTCGGTCAACGACACGGCTTCACGATCATCAAGAAAACACCCAACGATACGCCGTACTACATCATAGAAAAAGATGCAAAGAACAATACGGTGACGGTCAGCGATGCGCT
>CAZDRD010000015.1:0-4258 GCA_964507945.1 uncultured Candidatus Saccharibacteria bacterium | reverse complement strand
GGAGTCATTGAAGGAATGTAAGCGATACCGTACAATGGTCTGATGTCTCATTCACGTGCTATCGAGGTCATAAAATCCGACGGGACGCGGCAACATTTTGACGAACACAAGCTCAAGCGTTCGCTTGAGCGTTCGGGTGCCACCGACGAAGCGGTTGGTGACATCCTTGAGAGCGTGCGCCATGAACTCTACAGCGGTCTCACCACACACGACATCTATCATCGTGCATACGAACTTTTGAAAAAACACGAACGTCGTGCGGCGTCACGGTACTCGTTGCGTCGGGCGTTGTTAGCCCTCGGCCCCACCGGCTATCCATTCGAAGATTTCATAGGCGAGATATTCCGGACCGAAGGGTACGATGTCACCACCCGCATAGTGTTGCCCGGCAAATGCGTCACGCACGAACTCGACGTCATCGCAAAAAAGGACGGCAAATGTATCGGCGCAGAGCTCAAATTTCACAACGATATCGGCATGCGTACCGACGTCAAGGTGACGCTGTACGTCCGCGCGCGTTTTGACGATCTCCACGCCCGACACGCGGCCGATCCTTCTGTGACTCCATACTTTGACGAAGCGCGACTCGTCACCAACACCAAATTCACTTCGCAAGCGATCGAATACGCAGCATGCGCGGGACTCACGCTCATCGGCTGGAATTATCCGACCGAAGGCAACCTGCAAGACATTGTCGAGAAGGCGCGGGCGCACCCGATCACCTCCTTGACGTCACTTTCAAATACGCACAAACGTCGTTTGCTTGAGCAAGGGATCATCTTGTGCCGGTCACTGGAGGGTCAGGTCGAGGCGCTGCGCGCATTAGGCATATCCGATAAAATGGTGCAATCAACACTCGACGAAGCCGATCGCTTGTGTGCAAATACAGATGCGCATACTATGTAGGTATAGGTATGTATATATAAAGATAATCAATATATATGAAAAATATTTTAAGAAAACCGCTCGTACTGACTCTGATCATGATCGTCACCTTCACCTGGTTTTCATATCTGTGGTGGCAAGATCAAAAAGAACAGAACTTGGCAGCCCTCGTGCATGAGGCACGCACCGCTCAAGCATTGCCGGACGCGACATCTTTACCAACGCCACCAACGCCGCCGGGTCATCCCGGCGCGGCTGCCGCAGCGGCGGTACAAGCCATCCAATAAATATATAATATGAATTATCGTCTCAACACTCCTCTCATGATCATCGTCGGCTGTATTGTCGTAGCGGCAGCCGGATTGTTTGGTTACACGATTTACTCCAACCGACATCAAGCAACCGAGCAAGCGACGACCACGCCGAATACCGTCGATGACCTAGAGTCAGCTCCCGAAATCATTAGCGCACAGCATCAATTCAAGAACGGAAAACACGTGATAGTGGGAGAACTTTCAGTGCCCACACCGTGCCATACGCTCACCGCGGAACCATTCTTCATCGGACAAGGAAGCAGCACCGTGGAAGTTCGCTTCAGCATCGTGCCGCCGGACGCTTCTGCGGTATGTGCCCAAGTCGTTACTGCCAAAAAATTTCAGGTAACCTTTGATGGTCCGCCCAAGCCAAGCATCAGCGCGCAGATCGACAACAAACCCGCGCAATTTAACTTTATCGAAGTCCCTGCCGATCAAAAAATTGAAGGGATGAGCGATGAATACTTCAAAGGCTAAGGGGATAGGAGCAGGGGCATTTGTGCTTTCTGTTCGGGTTTGATAGAATAGCCAAAAATCAATTAACACACTATGGATTCACAAGAACAAGAAAACAACGCTTCTTCGCAAGCGGTACGCGGCGGCAATAAGACATTCAAGGTAGGGGGTCTTATCGTATTACTTATAGCAGTAGCGGGCTTGGCTGCTCTGCATGCGTTCGGTTATCTCAAGCTCGGCGGCCCTTCAGCAAGCGAGGCGACCGCTTCCGTGGCGATGATCAACGGCGAAAGTATCAGCCGAACCGATTTTGATAAGCGTTTTGGCCAAGTAAAGACCGCTGTCAGCACCCAACAGCCGCTCGACGCCACTTCGACTGCAACACTACAAGAAGGCGTTCTCGATGAAATGATCAATACGACCCTATTGCTTCAGGAAGCCAAGAAAGCCGGCATTACCGTGACCGACGCGGACGTCGATCAATCATACAGCGACCTTTTGAAAAATTTCGGCAGCGAAGAAACGCTTGAAAGTCAGCTTTCCGCGGTCGGCATGACCAAAGATGAACTGCGCATCAATCTTCGCAACGAAAAGATCATACAAGCATACCTCGACGCAAAGACCGATATCAAGTCGGTCACCGTAACCGATGCGGAAATACAGGCGGTTTACGATCAACAATTCAAAGGACAAGAAGGTGCGCCTACATTCGCAGATGTCAAAAGCGCTATTGAAAGTCAGCTCTTGCAGCAAAAAACCGGCGCTCTGGTCAACGACCATATCGCTACACTTCGCGCAAAGGCGGATATCAAGAAGACGCTGTAAAAAAGGATAGAAAATGAAAAGTCTCAAGACTGCGTGGGATCTCACATTGCTCTACGCGTCTGAAAAAGACCCAAATATTGAACGTGACACACAGGCGATCGAACGCGCCTGTGTGTCGTTTGAAAAGCGCTATCGCGATGACGTAAGCATCTTTACCGACGACACGAAGTTATTCGAAGCGCTCACTGCTTACGAAAAGCTCATCGAGACCGTCGGCGGGGAAAAGCCGCTCGTCTATTTTTGGTACCGTCAGGAACTCAACAGCGCCGACAAGACCGCGATCGCGCAGATTCCGCTTTTGGCTGACCGTCTCACCAAGGCTCGCAACAAAGTCTTGTTCTTTGAGCTTGCACTTGGAAAGCTCGATAAAAAACGTCAGGATGCATTGCTTGTGGGTAAGCAGTTCGCGCATTTTAAACATCTTCTTTGGGTGATTTTTTCGCAAAGCGAGCACAACTTGGGAGAGAGCGAAGAAAAAATACTCAACCTCAAATCCCTGCCATCGCGCACGTTGTGGGTGAATGGCTTCAACAAGGTCCTCACCAAGCAGATGGTGAAATGGAAGGGTAAGGATCTCACCGTAGATGCCGCACGGGCGCTCTTGCGCACTTCATCACAAAAAGACCGTGCAAAACTGCACGCGCTTACGCAGGAAAAACTGCGCGATGTCGCTGATTTTGCCGAAAGCGAACTCAATGCCGTCGTGACCGATAAAAAAATAGAAGACGAACTACGCGGCTACAAAAAACCGTATTCATCCACGGTATTGCACTATCAAAACGATGAGAAAGTCGTAGAAACCTTGGTGGAGACCGTCACCAAACATTTCAATATCGCGCATGAGTTTTACAAAGTAAAGGCGGATCTGCTCGGCCTCAAAAGGCTCACGCTTGCCGACTACAGTGCCGATGTCGGAAAAACCAAGATAAACATTCCCTTTACCCAAGCGTATAACCTGCTCTATGGCACGCTTGAAAAAACCGACCCGATCTATGCTGGCATTTTGGAAACGATGGCAAAAAACGGCCAAATAGACGTGTATCCACGCAAAGGCAAGGCGGGCGGTGCCTTTTGTTCGCACACATCAAACACACCGACCGTGGTGCTCCTCAACCACGCCGATGATATCCGTTCGTTTACCACACTCGCGCACGAGATGGGACATGCAATCCACAGCGAACGCAGCCGCACGCAGCCGACGATTTACAAAGACTACGTCATTCCTGCCGCAGAGACCGCAAGCACGTTTTTTGAGGCACTCGCGCTCGATCGGCTCATCGAAACATTGCCGGAAAAAGCAAAGATCATGGCGCTACATGACCATATTCAAGAAGATATCGCTACTATTTTTCGCCAAATCGCATTCTTTAACTTCGAGCTTGAGCTTCATACGCGCGTGCGCGCAGAAGGGTCACTCAGGCACGACGCACTTGCAAAACTCCTCGCCAAGCATTTGCGCGCATACCTCGGCCCCAAGGTGACGGTGACCGATGACGATGGCTATCTTTTCGTCCTCGTCTCGCACTTCCGCAATTTCTTTTATGTCTACTCATACGCCTACGGTCAACTTATTAGCAAAGTTCTCCTGCGTAAATACAAGCAAGATCCTGCATTCATTGAAAAAGTAGACCAATTCCTCACCGCAGGCGGAAGCAAACGCCCCGACGACATATTTCGAGACATTGGTATAGACCCAAGCAATCCCGCCCTCATCGCCGATGGTCTCAAAGAGATTGAAGACAATATCAGATTGCTTAAAACACTTCTTGCAAAGAAAA
>CAZDRD010000014.1:0-10467 GCA_964507945.1 uncultured Candidatus Saccharibacteria bacterium | reverse complement strand
CCAGTTTTTTAAGCTGTACCGCCGCTTTGTTGGGAGCAAACGAAAGCACCGTGAGCGCGTCGGCAACGCTTTTGCCGCGCAACGCATCGGCGACGAGACGGACCTTTCGCGGTGACTGACGATAATTTTTAAGCGATGCTTGCATGATTATTTCTTAGATCCGGCAGCTGGTGCCGCTTTTGCGGCCTTTGCCGCTGCTATTTCAGCGTCTTTCTTTTTCTGTTCGAGTTCTTTCTGAATCTTACCGCCGTGACGCAGGAATTTTTTACTTGGCGCAAACTCACCAAGCCTATGGCCTACCATTTCCTCGCTGACGAGCACCGCGATATGCGTTTTGCCGTTATGGACGCCGAAGGTAAATCCGACCATTTCAGGAGCGATCTGGCTGTTGCGCGCCCACGTCTTAATCACCCCTGCGCTGAGGGGCTTTTTGCCGTCAATTTTCTTTAAAAGCTTTGGGTCAACGTATGGACCCTTGTAGAGTGATCGTGCCATATCCTAAACAAAACGGCCAAAGGCCGAATGTGCATATATACTATACAAAGAGATCAATACTGTCAAATATAGGGTATGCCGGGTGCCGCATGGCATACCCTATACGGGAATAGCCTACGCGCCATGGCGTTCTTTATCCTCATTTTGTCTTTTTATTTCATTCTCAATCTGATCGCCCAAATCTTCTATGGCCATCAAAAATATCCTCGCCCTGACGTTTATATCTTCAGCTTCTCCGGCCCACATAGGTTTTTGCCAATTTTCTTCTACATCAACGATATGTAACAAAAACTGTTCCTGAGTATCCTGATCATGGATACGAGAAACCTCGACACGCAACTTCTGCGCTTTATTCACGGCGTTCTGCACTACTTGTTCGGCTTCGGGACTCAGCCCCGCCCGCGCTTCGACCTTCTGTCCCAATTCTTCTAACATATGATTCAAAAGGGAGAGGTCTGTTTCTGTCGCCGCAGCATCGTTCTCAAGTCTGTCGAGCAACTCAATAGCCGAGCCTCCCAAGTTTTGGGCTTCTCGTGGGGAGCGGCGCATTGAAAGTTCTACCAACAATTCATCAAGACGCACGCGGCTTGCTTGAAGCGCTTTATTCAGATTAAAGGCAGTTTGTCGCTCTGCTTCTGTGCTGCTAGCTCCTGCAGGCCCCTGTACTGGCAGAACCTCATTATTTTCATTATTTATAGGCAGTCCTTCATGCATACACTAAAAGTAGTACACCTTTAGCATAGCATACTGCTGAGGAAAGGCGCCCCGTAGGCGGCCTTTTGATGTTATCTCCTTTTTCCAACTTTCCGACGGGAGACGATGAGGTGGTTTGAGTATTTCTTCGGCGTGCGGGATTTTTGGCCTTTGCCAGTCGGTTTGCCCCACAGGGAGATTGCGCGGCGGCGACCACGAGGCTGCACACCTTCACCACCACCGTGTGGATGGTCAACCGGGTTCATAGCAGTACCACGAACGGTTGGGCGGATACCCATGTGTCGTGCGCGTCCGGCTTTGCCGATCTTAACAAGACGGTATTCTTCGTTGCCAACGACACCTACCGTCGCCCATGCAGTTGAAAGGACTTTGCGGATTTCGGTTGAAGGCATCTTGAGGTGCGTGTAACCTGCGTCTTGTGCAACCACTTCAGCATTGTTGCCTGCAGAGCGCACGAGCTTGGCACCGCTGCCGGGTTTGACTTCGATATTGTACACCATGGTACCGACGGGGATATTGCCCAAAAGAAGGCGGTTGCCACGCGCAATAGGCGCTTTTTCTGAAACGATGATCGTATCGCCCACCTTGGTGTCTTTGCCCGCAAGGATATAACGACGCTCGCCATCACGATAACAGATCAAAGCGATGAGCGATGAGCGGTTCGGATCGTATTCGATCGTCTCGATACGCGCCGGAATGTCATGTTTGTCGTACGAAAAATCAATCATGCGATACTGGCGTTTGTTGCCGCCTCCCTTGTGGCGCGTCGTGATGCGGCCGGCATTATTGCGACCCATGCGGCGCTTACGGCCTTTGGTAAGCGGCTTATGAGGCGCGTCACCGCTTAAAAGCGTTCGGTACGACAACGAAGTCATGTGGCGGCGCGATGGTGTTGTTGGGCGATTCTTTTTCATAGTATTACATTATGTCGATACGCTCTCCTTTTTTGAGATACACGTACGCCTTTTTGAGTCCCGCGCTTTGACCGCGACGATTGCGAGCACGAGAGATCAGCTTGCGAGGTGAAAGGCGTACGATTCGTATTTTGAGCGGTATGACTTTGTAATGCTCACGCACAGATGTTGCAACGTCTTTCTTTGTCGCATTCATTGCTATATCAAAAACATACACGCCATGACCCGTGACAAGCGCTGCTTTTTCCGTAATGCGCGGACGGCGGATGATGAGCTCGTACGCACCTTCGGCGTTACCTTTAAATTCCGGCACGTGCTTTTTATCAGCTTTCACAGCGGGTTTTGCAGCTGCAGGTTTTGCTTTCTTGTCAGCCACAGCCTTTTTTGCCACCTTTTTTTCAGCAGGTGCTGCGTCTTTCTTTTCTTCTTCTTTTTTGCTTGAAAAAATAGCCATGGTGATGTGTTATTGCTTTTTGGCCGCCTTTGGCTTTGTCTCTTTTTTTGCCAGCGCGATTGCTTTCTTTTCTATCTTCTTTGCAAGCGTGACGATCGCGGTTTCGGGATCAGAGACGATGAGGTATTTGTATTTGAGGATATCAACGGGATTGAGGTTGCGCGCCTCGTCTACTTCGATATTGCCGAAGTTGTTGAAGCTCTTTTTTGCAGCATCAGTTGGTGCCCCGAGTGCAATAAATGCGGCATTTTTTCGCTTGCGTGTGAGCGACTCAAAGCCTTTGACTGCTGCGATACCTGCGATCATGGCTTTGGCGTCTTTTGTTTTGGGTGATTCGAAATGCATTGCGTCCACAAAAAGCAGTTCTCCGTCTTTGAGTTTGCGCGACAGTACGCTATAGAGTGCTACGGTGCGCATGCGCTTGTTGATCTTCTGTGCAAAGACTTTTTCTGAGCGAGGGCCGTGTGCGACACCTCCCTTTCTCCATATAGGCGAGCGGCGTGAGCCATGACGAGCCTGACCGGTACCTTTTTGTTTCCAAGGTTTTTTACCTGTTCCAGAGACTTCGCTGCGATCCTTGGTATGTGCGACCGGAACACGAGCATTTGCCTGCATCGCCAAGACGACTTGGTGCACCAGATCAGGATTCCACGCAGCGCCGAAAACCGCTTCGGGAAGCGTGATATCCCGTACTGCCTTGCCTTCCATGTTGTAGACTTTTGTTTGCATAGTTTATTCTTTGCCACGTACTTCGATAAGCGTTCCGCGACGTCCGGGCACTGCGCCTTCGAGCACAATCTCGCCTTTTTCATTATCTACCGAAAGTACTTTGAGGTTCTTGACGGTTACACGTACAACACCCATATGTCCCGGCATGCGGTGTCCTTTGGACACGCGACCGCCTGCGCGACCGCCGCCGCCGATCGAACCGATTTCGCGCTCCGAATGCGCCTGGCCGTGCGTGCGCGGGCCTCCATGGAAACCATGACGTTTTACGCCGCCCTGAAATCCTTTTCCTTTTGAAATGCCGCTAACCGTCACGATGTCGCCGGGTGCAAATGCACTCTCGACCGCAATCGCATCGCCCACATTCACGTCAGTACTCGTGCCGTCCACAAGACGGTATTCACGAAAATGTCGGAACAATCCCTTGGGACGTTGTGCTTTGTGGACACGCTTTTCTTTCTTTTCACCAAAACCCACCTGTACTGCGCTATAACCGTCTTTTTCTGTGGTCTTGACTTGTGTCACCGAAAGCGGTCCGGTCAAAAGCACGGTCGCCGGATGCACCGAACCGGCCTCGTCAAAGACCTGGGTCATGTATGCTTTTGTCGCAAGAATGAATTTCATTTGATACAAAAATAGCCTGCACTGAACCTAAGGCCGTGCGGCTTTGAAGGTCCAGAGGTCTCCGTCTACCGATCGGCAAAACGGGTACATGGCGGCTGCAAGAAGCAGCGTATGAACTCCCCCACTATACACGATGCCAAAATAAATGCAAATAGCTGCCTCTTTGGAGGCAGCTATTTGTTTTAATACATCCCCATGTCGTCCATGCCCATGCCGCCTCCGCCTGGCATTGCAGGTTTCTTTTCTTCAGGCTCTTCGGCAACGGCGACTTCGGTTGTCAGGAGTATCGCTGCTGCACTTGCGGCATTTTGCACGCCCGAGCGCGTGACCTTGACGGGGTCGATGATGCCCTTTGCGAGCATGTCGACGTATTCGCCGGTTTTTGCGTCGAAGCCTTCATTGCTCTTGCTCTCGGCAACACGCTCAACTACCACTGCGGCGTTGTCATCGTGCCCCGCGTTGTAAGCGATCTGGAAAAGCGGCGCGCGAAGTGCGGACAGCAAGATCGCATAGCCCGCTTCAAATTCGGCATCACGACGTTCGGTTGTTTTTGCTTCTTTTGCGCGACGCGCTTCGAGCGTGTGACTTACCTTTGCAAGCGCAGCACCGCCCCCGGGAACGATACCTTCTTCGATCGCGGCCTTGGTGGCGTTGACTGCGTCCTCGATCTTGAGCTTGAGGTACTTCATCTCGGTCTCGGTCGCAGCACCGACACGGATGACCGCTACGCCGCCGGACAGCTTCGCGATACGCTCTTCGAGTTTTTCACGATCGAACTTCGAATCGGTGTTTTCGAGTTGTTTTTTGAGCTGTGTGACACGCTCTTCGATGTCGCTTTTCTTGCCTTTGCCGCCGACGATCACGGTCGTGTCTTTCGTCGCTACGATACGCGTCGCGCGACCAAGCATCGTAAGGTCTGCATTTTCAAGTTTGAGGCCGACTTCTTCGGAGATCACCTGTCCGCCAACCGTCACCGCGATGTCGCGCAGCATGTCTTTCTTGCGGTCGCCATAGCCCGGAGCTTTGACCGCAAGCACGCTGAACGCGCCACGGAGCTTGTTGAGCACAAACGTTGCAAGCGCTTCGCCGTCCACGTCATCGGCAATGATCGTCAGTTCTTTCTTGCCGGTCTGCGCGAGTTTTTCGAGAAGCGGCAAGATGTCTTTGATGGTCGAGATCTTTTTGTCAGTGATCAGTATCGGTGCGTCGCGATATTCCGCTTCCATGCGCTCGGCGTTGGTGATCATGTACGCCGAGACATAGCCCTTGTCGAACTGAAGTCCTTCGACGACTTCCGACTCGATGTCGAACGTCTGCGATTCCTCTACCGTCACGACACCGTCTTTGCCCACTTTTGAAATGGTGTCGGCAATGATCGCGCCCAACTCTTCCGACTCAGCAGAGATCGTTGCCACATCGCGGATCTCGTCCTTGCCTTTGACGGCCTTGGCCATCTTGTGGAGTTCTTCGACCACATCTTTGGCCGCTTCCTCGATACCGCGACGTACCACCATGGCATTGGCGCCCATCGCAGTACGACGATAGCCTTCGCCCACAATCGCCTGCGTCAAAACGACTGCGGTCGTCGTGCCATCACCTGCTGATTCATTGGTTTTGGTCGCGACTTCCTTGACGATCTCGGCACCCATGTTTTCGAACTTGTCTTTGAGCGTGATCTCCTTTGCGATCGAGACACCGTCGTTGGTGATGGTCGGGCCACCATAACTTTTATCGAGCGCGACATTGCGGCCGCGCGGACCGATGGTGACTTTCACGGCATTGGCGACTTTGTCCACCCCGCGCTTGAGCGTCTTGCGTACTTCTTCGTCAAAAATAATTTGTTTTGCCATAATGTATATTTGATGGCGAAGCGTGCGAAGCAAAATAAATTTTCCAAGGGGCTAGTTAGGGTCTGGCCTTGGAAAATTTCGGTTTTGCGCAGCACGATTCCCCTATTTCTTGCTATTTTATAATTGCTGAAATATTGCTCTCGCTCACGAGAAAATATTCTTCACCGTCGAATTCGATCTTGTCACCCCACTGGAAGATAACCGTGTCGCCCTCTTTAACGTCAAGCGGGATCCTTTTTTCGCCGTCTTCGTCATATCTGCCCGGACCCGCGGCAACCACCAATCCGCGATCGGTCTTTTCTTTGCTCACCGTATCGGGGATGATGATGCCGGAGGGGGAGGTCTCTTCGCTGTCTGAAAGCGGTTTGACCAGCACCTTGTCGTGAAGCGGGATCAATTTCGTTTTTTTTCCTGATGTATCTTTTTTCATAGCAATACCTGTTTATTGATAAACTATTTTCTTATCATCAAAAGTGTCGTCATTATAGTGTCGCTTCATGAAAGGGTCAAGAGCGACGCATGGATCACGGCGTTGTATTCCCTATTGTACACAACCCCGCATCATGCGGGGTTGTGGTGCCATCGGTAAGGATGCTTACTGTGTCACACCTATCACTTTCACATCGTCAATATAACCGTAATCTTCAGCTCCGGAACCATTGAGTTTGAAGCGTAATTTGAACGAAGCAAGGTTGTTGACCAATGACGGCAAGGCGACCGTGTAAGCATTAAGCTTATTATTTTCATTTGCCGAACCGTTGTTGATCTGTGCAAGCACTACCCACGAGGTGCCGTTGTAATACAGCGCCTGGAGGTTTTCGTTGTTGTTGTCGAGGCTATTGGCGCCCATTTTGAAGGATACGGTCAGATTCTTATATCCTGACAAAGGAATCGCTTTCTCGATAGAACCGGTCGTACGCAGACGCACCGAGTGCGTGCCAGCTTTGGGCGAACCGGTGTACCAGGTGACATCACCGACTGCCGTCCAGTTCATTGCAACTTCGAACGTACTGGCAAATACGGTCGTCGTAGCCGCCGGTGTGGTAGTGGCTGGGGCGAACGTCGTTGGCAAACCGGAACGACTCAAGTCTTCACGGCGATAAAACATGAAGCCTTTGGTATTTTTTTGCCGCGTACTATCGATCATGGCAAGGCCATTTGCCGTCGTGAGGTTTGCATCGTGGAAATTGATGCCAGGATACACAGGCTTGGTACCCGATGCAGTCGCCAGATCCTGATCCACCATGCTGCTAAATGTACTTACGCTCGTGGTGTAGTCCATTGGCATCAACCTGTCGATAATGCCTTGACGCGCCCAGTTACCCCAATCCTGGTGGTGAAGCGTGGGGGTCAGGCTCGTCGGAAACACCGCAGCGCTTACGATCATCGAGGGACGCGCAACCTTGACGCCTTGATAGATCTTTGTAAGCGTCTTGGTGATATTGCCCCTTTGCCAATCGAGATATTGTTGACGATACGGGCCAGTAACTCCCGCACGAGGACCGGAAGTGATGAGGCTTCCTTCCATAACATCATACGGCCAGTTGGCATCGCTTATAGTGATGCCCGTCTCCTGTGCAAAGAGCTGGCGACTGGTCTGGTCAAATGTCGAAACGTCTCCGGGAGAACGAATATAGTCGAAATGGATACCATCGAGATCGGGATAGTTATTGGTAAGTTCCATCGTGATATTGTAGAGACGATCGCGAATGACCGGGCTGTTATAGTTAAGCCACGTCAGTGTTGCTCCCCAGACATTTGCGGTTTCCTTGAGAGATTGCGAAGCGACTTCCCACAAGAGCGCCATGCCGCCTTGGTTGCGTAGGTTGGTCTTTACCGTATCGCTAGTACCATAACTGGCATTGTACGCGAGTACCCAGTTGTGCGCTTTGAGTCCGTTTGCATGCGCGGCATTGATGAACATACGCAACTGGTCCCCCGCGCTCGTGTATACCCACCATGCAGGAAGTATGCTGCTTTGATAATACGCGCCACCCGTGTAGGTAAAGTTTGCATATACATCGGTAAATCCACGGCTTTTCGCATTGCCCATGAGCGTACTCCAGTCGGCTTGAGTACGGGTAACTTCGGTGTCCTCAAGCCACAGACCACGCATTTCGCTGCTACTTGAGGCGGTCGTTGTACCATTGTTGGATGTATTGTTTGCAATGAGTTGCGGTGCGAGTTGATTGCACAATGCTTGTGCACTCGAGGTACTCTCAAGCGGATTGACGACCGCGCCCGTGCCAGCAAAGACAAAGTATGTGACGCCGCTATCGACGCCACCTTCTTTCGGATCAGGATTGATACCCAAAGCATTTGCCATGGCATACGACATCTCGCCGATCAGACCCTCGCCGTTTTCGTCGGCAAACGTACCGCAAACCGCCTTACCATTGTATACGGCGATCGTCAAGGCCCCCGGTTTGATGTTTTGCGCTTCATAATTGAATTTCGCATCTGGGATGGGGATCACCGCCCATGGAACAAATTCTGCTTGCGGATATTTGCCATTACTGCCGGTAAAGCTCGTCTCTGGTGCAAACCACGGGTCAGCTTTGGCATTGCAATGCGTACTCGACTTGCCATCGCAATCTATATCCGCATCAGCTTTCCAAAAAAATCCGCCATTTAATTTGCAAATGGGCACGGTGTTTGCGGCACCTTCATCAGTCGGATACTTTCCATTTGATGCTTGGTTGCATGTCTGTGTAATGGACAGCAGATCAGCAGCAGATACTGCCGCATGTGCCGTGCCGGGAACATATCCGACAACAAGTGCCGCAGCAATGATCATCCACGCCGCTGCAAACATTGTCAGTCGAGATGGAAGTGAAAAAATATCTTTCATAATTTTTAGAATATCTACAAATAATAATAAAATCATACAGTGTTAAAACAGTGCCGTATGACAAAGCATTATTAATTGTACGTCATCATACGACATTATCCGACCGGTCTTTGTGGATATCGGTGTGTACGACAAACCGATACGGTTTTTGTGCCCATTCACCGGCGTAAGCAACGCCAATGCGCGGTGTACGCAGGATGCGGGCGGGATCGATAATGACACCTCGATCTTCGATCCACAAACCGCTTTCACGGACGGCTTTTTTGGTGTTGAGATCTTTATATATAGAAAGATGCTTCGTGATTCTCCCCGGACCATTTATTTTCTCAACGCCCCTGATGAGAACCGCCGCAGGATACCCAACGGGGCCGGTCACAATGTTGAGCATATGATGCATGCCGTACACGAAGTACACATACCAATGTCCCGCCTCACCGAACATCACGTCCGTGCGCGGTGTCCTCCCTTTATACGCATGACATGCTTTGTCGTTCGGGCCATCATATGCTTCGGTCTCGACGATCATTCGCGCGTCAACGACACCGCCCACTTGTCGCACAAGATACTTCCCTAAAAGCTCCTGTCCCACGTCAAGCACCGGCCGATCATAAAATTTCTTTGAGAGTACTTGCTTCACGATCATGATCATACCACGTGCCTTGCATAAACCCCGCTTTTACGGTACGCTGGTTTTCATGGCAGCATTGGGAAATATTCTTCCGTATATACAAGTCGTCCTAGCGGTATTGCTCATCGCCGGGATACTTTTGCAGCAGCGGGGTTCGAGCCTCGGCGGCGCATTTGGCGACACCTCCGATGTGACGTTTTACACCCGTCGAGGTCCGGAAAAATGGCTCTTTCAAGGCACGATCATCGTTGGCATACTTTTTGCCCTCTCTGCATTTGCAGCACTCTTTGCATAATGCATTGACAAAGCGCTCGTCGCGCTGTTTTGTGTGCATACTTTCGTATGGAACACGTATGGAAACAACCACTTGCATCGCATGCCCCTCAGGGGTTCCGCGAACTACTCCGTGTCTTTTCTCCTTTTGAACGGCTGGTCTTTGCCGTGCTTGCTTGTATCGCAGTGGCAAGTGGTCTTACCCTAGCCTACAGAATCAACAACATGTTCTTGGTTGATGTGCCCGCGACAGGCGGGAATGTCGTCGAAGGCGTAATCGGTTCACCGCGGTTTATCAATCCCCTTCTTGCGCTTTCCGATGCCGATCGCGATCTCACGGCACTGCTCTATGCGGGACTGATGCGCCCGACTGCCGATGGAGGCCTCAAACCGGCGCTTGCATCGGGATATAGTATATCGGATGATGGTTTACGCTATCGCTTTTATTTACGCGACAACAATGTCTTTTCCGACGGCACGCCACTCAATGCCGATGACGTGATTTTTACCATAAAAACGATCCAGAACCCCGCCTTTAAAAGCCCGCTCTATGCCAATTGGGAAGGTATCACCGTAGCCAAGATCAATGACTACGCGATTGAGTTCACGCTGCCGCAGCCGTACGTTCCGTTTCTTGAAAACACGACCGTCGGCATACTGCCCAAGCATATCTGGGAAAATGCGACGCCCGATGAATTTCCGCTCAGTAATTACAATGTCGCGCCCGTAGGCGCGGGTCCCTATGCGCTCAAGACGATACAGCGCGGCACGTCCGGCATCCCGCAGGGATACATACTGACGCCGAACAAGCACTTCGTATTGGGCAAGCCGCACATAAGCAGCATCGCGATACGTTTTTATCATAGCGAACAGGAGATCGTCGCTGCATTGACCGCGGGAGACATCAACGCGACAAGCGGTCTGTCGCCTTCCTCGCT
>CAZDRD010000013.1:1833-10567 GCA_964507945.1 uncultured Candidatus Saccharibacteria bacterium | reverse complement strand
AGTCTACAGACACGGGAAATATTGTTGCCCATCAATGCGACCGTCACTGACAATGGTTTGGGCAACGTTGCCGTACGTGAACATGCGCTCTACTATCAAAAGTGTCCGGTCGCCGTCGCGGCGCGCGCCAACAATACCGCGGCCTTCACGACGATCACCACTACGACGATGTTTGCCGTTTCCAAAGGCGATCTCATCGTCATGGATGTACCGACCTCAAGCGTGTTTCGTATGAGCGTGTTTGCGTACGACGCATCGAAAACGGTCATCGACGACTCATCGGGTGTCGAGACGACCGGTATATCGTTTGGTTGGAACGGCACCACGCACGCCTGGAACAACACCGTCAACGTCGCAGCGGGTCGCTACTGCCGCGAAGTCATCGGCTCGAACGTGAAATTCATCGCCGTTGCCGTCGCGACCGGAAATGGCGGGCCCTTCACGACCGACACCGGTGTGGCGATCACCATGCTGCGTCCATGGAATGCGGCATTGCAAACGCAGCCGAACGCTTGAATTATCCCTAAATCTGTTATGCTGAAGGTATGCCTCGACTCTTGGAGGACATACGCAATCGCGCGCGAGCACGCACACTGTCGCATCCGTGGCTTGCCTGGATACAACAGCATCTTTCGACGATCGCATTCGTTTCGGGTTTTGTCATGGACAATCTCACGCTCACCCGCGTGGATCTTTTATATAACCATCTTTACTTTTTCGCTTTGATCGCTCTGGGCGGTATGGGGATCATCCTCATTCAAGTTACCGATGTCCCACGGATGAGCGATACTGCATTCGTTGCATGGGTGAAGCGGTATCGTGCGTTTCTGCCAATCCTCGTACAATTCGTGTTCGGTGGTCTCATAAGCGGCTTCCTGATCTTTTACATCCGCGGCGCGTCGCTCCTCGCCAGTTGGCCGTTTCTTTTGGTCTTACTGTTACTTTTCTTTGGCAATGAGTTCATGCGAAGCCGTTACGAACAGCTCCTTTTTCAGATCAATGTTTTCTTCTTCCTGCTCTTCTCCTACATGACGTTTCTTTTGCCCGTGGCAACGCGTCGCATCGGTGATTTGATCTTTCTTGCAAGCGGTTTGGTATCGCTCGGCTTTATCTTGCTATTTCTCCTGCTCTTGCGTCAGCTTGCGACGCAGATCATCATCGCGCATCGGCGTATGCTTTTGCTCTCGATCGGTTGTATCTATCTTACTTTCAATGTTTTTTATTTTCTTAATCTGATCCCTCCCTTGCCGCTCTCTTTGACCAATCTCGGTATCTATCATCACGTCACCCGTTCGCCCGAGGGTGGTTATCTCACCGCATATGAAAAAAGTTCGTGGTACACGCCATGGCGAGATACGTCGGGAGTCTTTCATACGACGACACAGGAAACCGCCTATTGCTTCAGTGCGGTTTTCGCACCGGCACGACTTTCGACGCCGATCGTGCATGTGTGGGAATACTTCGACGAAACGAAGGGACGATGGACGCAGGAAGGACGTTTTTCATACACCATCGAAGGCGGGCGCGAAGGCGGCTATCGCGGCTACAGTTTCAGGCGCAATCCGACGCCGGGCAAATGGAAATGTAGTATTCAAAATGAACGGGGCCAAACGCTGGGTGCCATAAGTTTTACGGCACAAAAAACCGCCACGAAGCCGGTACTGCTTGAACGCCTCCAATAACAAGAACAGACCCTGAAGCAACTGCTTGGGTCTGTTCTATCCCGTTGATGACATGTCGTTTAAGACGAGAGCCGAAGTACAGCACGTTAGAATTGATAAAAGAACTGGCGTCGCAATTCGTGGAAGGCACGTCGCACAGCGCGCAACTCGGTTTTGGCTTGCTCGAGTATATTTTTCTTTTGCGGTAGCTGATCGTCATACGATATCGCGGCTTCCTCAAGGGTATCACGAAGCTCCCCGATATTTTCCTTGAGCGCAAGCACGTCTTCTTCGTAAAGGCTTGTCGTATTTTGATCGGCAAGCATATTCGCCGAATGCAACGCCTGCAACTCATCCACCTGTGCATCTATTTCGTTGAGCTCTTCTTTGAGATGCTCTACGCCAAATTCATAGGTTTCGTTATTGTATTTCATAATCGCGTGATGGATTGCTCATGCGAGGTTCGACCATTCCTCGTATACCAAGCGTAGCGTCACTAGGATGAAATGTGCATGAAATAGCACGCGAATAGCACGAGCGAAACGCCAACACCCTGCCGCACGTGGTGGCAGGGATGTTGGTCGAGGATGGAAGCCTCCCGTTAGGAGGTCTTGGTAAAGAACGGGATTACTCCAATGCGGCCATGTCGGGAACCCATATACGCACCTGTATTGCGTGGGGAAAGCAAGACCGCTCGTCGGTCACGCATCATGCGCTGACGATATACCCGATACGATACAAAAAGTAGCATCAATAGGACAAATGCGGCGATGAAAGTGAGTGTACGCATAGGCCAGAAGATAGTAATAATAATGGTTACCGAACCAGCCGATTGAGGGAGGTGGAGATCTATATAAACTATAAACGATCGTGGATGAATGAAGTATGAAGGTATCCAATACCTCTACACTCGCACAGCATCCGCAGGGCCGCTATAGACGATGCGACCGATCACCCGCAACAGTTCCGTGATACTGGTCTCGGCCTTGGGCAGACAAGCGGCGATATCCATGGCTTTCGTGACACGGCACAGTTCGTTCTGGCTTAAGTTGCTGTAGAGAATGACCGGCGTATGCAATGTATATTTGTCATGGAGCTCTACCACCATCGTGATACCATCCATGACGGGCATAAGCACATCGGAGATAATGAGGTCGGGCTGACGTGTAAGCGCCGTCGCGATACCTTCCTGGCCATTGCAAGCAATTGCCACATCGAAACCTTCGAATTCTAGGAGTCGGGCGAGCGAGACGGCAATGGAACGTTCGTCTTCAACGATGAGAATGCGAATCTGATCAGTTTCGGTTTCGTTCATGATGCATTGATGGGCAAGACAATATAAAAAACGGTATAGTCATTTTCTTTTGACTGAAACGATATGCTGCCGCCCAGACGCTCGGTGATCGATTTGGCGATGTAGAGACCGAGTCCCGTTCCCTCCTCGCCAAGATTGCGTATATTGCCCGCCCGAAAAAGCTTAGAGAACACGTACGGCTTTGCGTCGTCCGGTATGCCGTAGCCGTAATTTTTAATGGAACATTCGACAACCTTTTCTTTCTTTCGGACGGTAATCTCGAGCTCGCCTCCTTGATGGCTGTATTTGATGGCGTTTGAAAGAATATTATCAATAACGATCTGAAGTAACTGTGTATCCGCGGCGATAGCCGGTATGGTTTCTTCATATATTTTTTTCACCGTGAGATTTCGTTCAGTCGTAAGCGATTCGAATTCTTTTACTTTTTCATCAATAACACTCGGTATGTGAGCGGATGATGAAAATACTTCGAGCGTCCCGAGTTCGATCCGGGAGACATTGAGGAGCGTATTGACGAGCTTGATCATACGCTTCGATGCCTTGGCGATCTCTTCGACGTGCACCGATACGCCGTCGCGCTCTAGTTCCGACTGATACTGCCGGTCCAGGATCTCGAGGTTGAGTGCGATGATGGAAAGCGGCGTACGCAATTGATGTGAGGCGAGAGAGATGAATTCATTTTTTGCGCGATCAAGCTCGTATTCCGTAGTGCTGTCCCGAAAGACACTCACCGCACCGACGACATTTTCTTCGATAACGATCGGAGAGACCGTAATGGTTGCGGGGAAACGTTTGTTGGTTTTCTTGTTGAACAGATAGTACGGATGTACCGTGGAAGAAAAGGTGACCGATCGCCGTGATAGGAGGGCCTCTTCAAGCGGGCGTCGGTCTTTTGGAACGATACCGCCCTGCTCGTCGATAATGGGTATGACATCGTATACCTGACGACCGATCACCTTTTCGCTTGGCAGGCCGAGCATTTCGCATGCGCAAGGGTTGATATGGGTGATTATCCGATGCATATCAATGACATACGCACCCTCTCCAATACTTGCAAACATCGCTTCGTCTCGTGCACGTAAGCGATTGAGTTCTTCGATATGCGCAAGGGCTTCGCTCAAACTCTGTATATAAAAAGAGGAGCCTTTGGTTGCGGCTTTTTTATACCCCATGGTAAAGCATACGCGAGTTGTGCCAGCCGAAGCTGGCAATGCCTTGCACTATAGCACGTCTGCATGAATGAAGAATGAAGAAAGAGGCCGAACGTCATTCATACAGTCTTCATGAAGACTTATGGTACACTGAATGCATGCGTATATTGATTGTAGAAGACGAAGCGGCGATCGCACAAGCGATCAAAAAGATGCTCGAACACGAAGGATTTGCGGTTGACTGGCTCTCCGACGGCAATGAAGCACGCCAGCGCATTTCCTTATATCGAAAAGAGTATGATCTCGTTATCCTCGATCTAATGCTCCCCGGTATCAGCGGCTACGATATCTGCAGGTCGGTGCGCGAAGACGGTGTCCAGATGCCTATTCTCATTTTAACCGCACGCGACTTGGTCCACGACAAAGTATCGCTTCTCGATACCGGCGCAGACGATTACCTCGTCAAACCGTTCTCATTTGAAGAATTATTCGCACGCATCAAAGCGCTTTTGCGTCGCCCGAAAGAAACCTTGCCGGTCGCTCTCTCGGTGGGCACCCTGACGCTCGACACCAAAACAAGAAAAGTTTCGTTCAGGAAAAAAATACTCGAGCTCACGACAAAAGAATACGCTCTGCTCGAATACCTCATGCGTCACCCCGACGAAGTGATCGACCGCGAACGTATTATGGATCATTTATGGGGCTTCGAATTCGACTCATTCAGCAACGTCGTGGATGTCCATATTAAAAATCTTCGCAAGAAACTTGATCCGAAAAAAGGCAAAAATATCCTCGAAACCGTGCGCGGCGTAGGATACCGTCTCAATTCCTCTCTGTCGTAACTCCATCAAAGTCCTTCGCCCATTGATGCGTGAACTCGATGTAAATTTCACATAAGACCAAAAACAGGCTCAGGATAATGGGTCCAAAAAGGATGCCGCTTGGACCGAGTGTCGAGATACCTCCTAAAACCGACAGAAGGATAAGAAGCGGGTGAATGTTGACATTTCGCCCGACAAGATAGGGCCGCAGGAGATTATCGATAAGTCCTATCACCAAAAATCCCCAGAGCGCAAGGCCGATAGCTGCAGCGACATGACCGGTCGCAAAGAGATATATCGCAGCGGGAGCCAAGACGATGGCCGTACCGATCGAAGGTATGAGTGCGCCAATCGCGGCAACGCTTCCCCACAAGACGGGATTGGAAAGCCCGAACAAAACGAAGCCGACGCCTGCAAGCGCACCCTGCAACAGCGCGATGATAAGCGACCCTTTGACGACTGAGGAGACGGTCTGCCGCAGCTTTTCCAGGACCATGTGGTCGTATTTGTCGTCAAGCGGACTCATCAGCGTGAGCGTTTTTACGAAGCGATCGCCATCTTTGAGGAAATAATAGAGCGCCATGAGCCCGACAAAAAGCATCAGAAGAAAATGTGCCGTGCTTGCAAATACCGATGCCAAGTTGCGTGTGAGCCAATTGACACTCTCGTAGAGCGCCTGCTCAAAGTCTACGGTATACGTGCCGGGTAAATAATTGTTGATCTTTTCCTGAAGCGGCATGGCGAATGCGACGATATTTTCGATGCTTGCCTGCCCGCTGCCACTTACAAACGAGGTCGCTTCATTGAGCAGAAGCGCTACCACGACAATGACCGGCACGATCACGATGAGCGATATGATCGTCGTGGTACATAAGGCGGCCAATGATTCCCATCGGATAAAACGATGCAGACGCTTGAGAAGCGGATAAAACAGCACCGAGAGCACCGCCCCCATTGCGACAGCGAGCACATACGGCAGCATCAGGTACGTCATCACAGCCCCGACTCCAAAAAGCAGGGCGATGAAAAAATAGGTCTGTAGCCGATCTCGTTTCATGGTCGAGAAGACGCACGCTAGCGATTATTTCTTTTTACTTGCCGATTTCTTTGCGGTCTTTTTAGCGGGAGTCGGTTTGAGTTGCTTTTGAATGCTCTTCCAGTGGCGTTTGAGTTCATTGCCAAAGGCTAGGATCTCGTCGGGCTGTATGTCTTTCACTTTAGCATAACGGGCCGTAATCTTTTCGATCGTTTGCGCGTAGGAATCTTCCGTAACGTCTTTCATTTTTTCCAACTCACTCAACACTTCGCCCTTGGCCTTGATGGTCCATGCACGGACTTTCTTGCGATGTTGCGCGCCTTTGGGACCGTACAGAAAATATCCCGTCGCTATTGCCCCGATAATCCCGACACTAGCCGCGAGTCCTTTGCCAAAATCATTTTTCTTTCCTGCCATATTTTTATTATTGAATACCTGGTAAGATTAAAATTTACTTTTGTTTCTTGGTTTTTGTGCGCCGTCGATCGCCTTTTTTCTTGCGTTGTGCGCGCACTCCCATGATGGTCTGAAGAAGCAGCGTAATGATCCCGCCGATGCCATGCGATTGTCCGAAAGAACGAGAATATGCTTTCGCGGTCTCTACCCCTTGAGAGACCCCTTCTTGCACTTCTTCGACACTCTCCTTGATGTTTCCGGCGATCTCGCTGATGTCTTCTGACAGTTCATCCACTTCTTCACGCGCAACCCGCGCTATGTATTCGACCTCGCGGAGGATGCGCACCAGATACACGCCGATGATGATACCGAGGATGGTCAGGATCACCACTGCGATCGTGGTAACAAAAAAGAAGACGTCAGCCTTGAGCACTGCTTCCATAACATTAAGTATACGTGTTTCTTAGGGGCCGTAAAGAGGAAGTCGATGTTTTTATTTAGAGATAATGCGATGGTGCCGGGCCGCGAGCGCCCCGACAAAGAATGCGATATAGACATAGTAGAGGTATAGTCCGAAAACGACAAAAACGCCCATGCTCCCGTAATAATTGAGAACGGTCTTTGAAACCAATACCGCGCTAAACAGTACATTGATGAGCGTAAAGAGCGATGCGGCGATGAGTCCTCCCAACAGCGCGTCTCTGACACGCACCCGTACTGACACGAGTCCATAGACCAACGAAAAGAACGTAAGCGAGAGCAAAAATGCGCTGAATACTCCCGCGATTGCCGCGACATTGGACGAGACATACGGCGCGAATGATTTGGTCGTCACGGCAAACAGCGCTTGCATGGTTGCGCGCGAAATCATGACGAGCAACAACAAAAGAAATAGGATAATCATGTAGACGAGCGCCAGCAGTCGTTCTTTTATGGTTTTGCGCACGACCGCGCCTTCGATCTCTCCGAGCGAGAAGATACGCGCCAGTGTTGCGCGCAGATTGAGGAACATCGTCGTGACACTCCAGAGGATGATTCCAGCGCCGATAAGCGATGTCAGGAGGTACGACTCAAGTGACGATGCATTGTGAAGCAGTTCTCCTAAAGGCAACGGCGCGATATCGCCCATGATATCCTGCATGAACGAAGTCACTTGGGTCTCGAAAAAACCTTTATCCGAGAAAAACTGCGCTCCGGCGATCATAAAGGCCAGCAGCGGAACCAGAGCGACGAGTGTCAAGAACGTAAGTGCTGCCGCGCGTTCGGATATACGAATCGCGTTGTAGCCTTTCATGACGCGTCGAATAAGCGAGATGCTTTGGGTTTCGAGTTCCTGTGCACGTGTTTGTTCCATATATTATGGTTTTTTCAATGTGGTTTCCAAACAGGCATTGAACGATTCGATCTGTTCATTATACCGTTTTGCATCGGTGCGGTAACGTGTGGCAAGTTCATTGCGCGCACTGACGGCCGTATTGTATTGCGCGACCGTAGTAGCGCGCTCTGGATCGCTGCGTGACATCTCGTCGATCGCTTCATCCTGTTGTGCAAGTTTTTTATCGAGAAGCGCGATCTGATGCTGAAGCGCCTCCAAAGCAGTGCGCGTGACCGCATCCGGTACGGGACAGGCGCTCTGCGGCAGGCCGAATTCTTGCACCGCCACCCATGCTTCTTGGCCATTGATCGTCCCCCGAACCGCCGCGATGCCGATCTGAGTGTATGCTTTGCCCAGTATATTTGCCCGATGACCCGGACTGTTCATCCATGCAGCGACGAGTTTGGTAGCATTGGCGAAATCTCCCAATGCCAGATTCTCTCCAACCGACAAGTAGGCGTACCCTTCCTCTTTTGCCAGATCTCCGATCGTCTTTCCATCGGGTGACTCATGGGCGAAATAATTGTGCACGATCATGTCCTTTGCTTTCCTTTGAGCAATGCGTGTCAAAACCGGATCGCTCGTCAGGAGCGGCAGCCCCGCCTTGTAGCGTTCGACATTGGTTTGAATGAGTACGCCCGATGCCGTGAGTGGGTCGGATGCTGGTGCGCGGGGAGCCACCACCTCTGAAGCGCGCGGTACTGCCTGACGCACAGCGGATACTTTTTGACGAACGACCGCTTTCACGCTCGTTGCGACCGGCAGGGTCGGCGATGAACTTGCCACATCGATTATTTTCTCCTGCGCCTTTTGCACGATCGGTGCCACGTCGTCAGCAACGTATTCCGTAACGGCATGGAATAAGGGCACGAGGCTTTGTATCGCTATGAGTATCCAGATAATGATGGTCTCCATACGCTCGCTATTGTAGCACGGTTTGCTTCTTCATCATGTTGATAGTATAGTGTATGTAATAATT
>CAZDRD010000013.1:0-1733 GCA_964507945.1 uncultured Candidatus Saccharibacteria bacterium | reverse complement strand
AAATACCAGAAACCTATGGAAGAAGAGCACGAATTTTTTCCTCCCGAATACTATGCCGAGGTAAAGGTCGGCAAGCCGATTCCCGATTTTACGCTCACCGCGTATCAAAATGACGAATTGATAGACGTCACCCTGTCAAACTATAAAGGCAAATGGCTCATTCTCTTTTTCTACCCCGCAGACTTTACCTTTGTCTGCCCTACCGAACTCGAAGAATTGGCCGACAACTATGATGCGTTCAAAAAAGAAAACGCCGAAATACTTTCAGTCTCGACCGATACCAAATGGGTACACAAAGCATGGCACGATACTTCTGATGCTATCAAAAAGATCACCTTCCCTATGCTCGCCGATCCGACACAAAAACTCTCGCGCGCATTCGGTGTCTACATCGAAGAAGACGGCGTTGACCTGCGCGGCAGTTTTGTCATAGATCCCGAGGGCGTTCTGCAGGCTATGGAAGTGCACGCCGATGGCGTCGGCCGCAATGCCAAAGAGCTGTTACGCAAACTCAAGGCCGCGAAATTCGTACACGAACACGGCGGCCAGGTCTGTCCTGCCAATTGGGAAGAAGGCGACAGCACCCTCAAACCTGGCCTCGACTTGGTAGGAAAGATATAGAGGCTACACTCTCATTCGCGTGCGTACCAAGAAAAAAAGCAATGCGAGTAGAGCGATGCCGCCGAGTATGATAGCAAATATAGTGAACGTGCTACGACGATGAATTGCTTGAGTAGATGTAGCGGTCGTGGTAGCAGTTGACGTTGAACTCGTCGATGATCCGATTGCATACTGCGGAACGTTTTCTGCTTTTTCAGGGGACGTAAGCCAATTGGGAATGATGCCATTGCCGCCTCTTTCTTGTTCTGTATCGTCTTTCTTCGTATCGCCGGAAGTTCCCTGTCCAGTATTTTGATTTTGAGGATACACGCCCGGTATCGCTTGAGAGGCGGGCGGTTCGATGGGGCTTACGGGAGCGGTAGATGGGTACGGTGTAGGGCTAGAGCTTCCGCTTGTTTCGTGGACATTATTGGAGGAACGCTTTGTAGTACCCGAAGAAGCGGGAGGTGGCGTAGTACCTCCTGCGCCACTAGCACCTGAAGGCCGCCACGTAGTGACCACGCGGCAGTGGGTACAGTCAAACGTGATGATATTGCTTGATCCGTCGCCAGCCACACCCGTTGCCTGACCATGGAACACGCCATTTGCGTCTATCGTAACTCCCTGAAAACTGATCCAACCATTGGTACCATCCCACGCGAAACCGGAGAGGTTGCCATTGCCATCGTTATGTACTCCCCCGTTGGTTGGCGCGAAGTTGATCCAGCCATCATTGGCACTCCATGCATATCCGGTGATCGCACTGTCACTCACGACCACATTGCCATTGGTAGGAGCAAAATTAGTCCATCCGCCGATCGTACCCCATGCGTACTTGTCCGTGGAGTCAATTGATCCGGTACTTGCATACAGCACTCCTCCGCTTGTAAACAAAAGGACGAGGAGCGCTCCTAGGTGAACATATTTAGTATGTCGAACTGCTGGTCGTGCCATGAGTATTAGGACTGATTACGGAGTCGCTCTCCAGAGAAGAGGCTTTTGTCGGATGTGTATCTTCGGGGCTTGTCGTGGGTGTTTGCGTATTCACAGGACCGACATTGATGAGTTTGTTGGTGGCGGGTCGATACAAAATAGCCATCCCTGCACTGGGATACACAATAAGTATGTCCTTG
>CAZDRD010000012.1:0-10672 GCA_964507945.1 uncultured Candidatus Saccharibacteria bacterium | reverse complement strand
ATTTCGGACGCGATCCACTGCCCGAAGAAATCGCTATCGAAATGGGTGTCGAGACTGACAAGATCCACATGATCGAAAAGATCCAGCAAGATACCGTCTCGCTTGAAACACCGGTGGGTGACGATGATGAACGTTCGACCTTGGGTGACTTTATTGCTGATGAAAAAATATTGCCGCCCGATCAGGAAACATCACGGCGCATTTTGGCAGATCAAATTAAAGAAATCCTCGAAGATCTTTCACCCAAAGAGCGTAAGATTCTCGCATTGCGTCATGGCCTTGAAGACGGCATTTACCATACCCTCGAAGAAGTTGGTAAAGAATTCGGTGTCACGCGCGAACGCATTCGCCAAATCGAAGCCAAAGCCATCGAAAAAATCCGCCACCACGACAAGGCAAAGAAGTTGAGGAATTATTAGGACAGTAGTATCATTAGTCTCATTCATATGAGACAGCTGCAGCTAGCGCTACTGATGATTTTCTTTGTCCCGTTTGCAGCGCATGCATATCTATTCACTCGTCAGCTTGAGTATGGGGATCGTGGGCCTGATATATCTGCTCTGCAAGATGTCTTAAAAGATCTACATTTTTTTACCTATCCAAACAGTACCGGTTTTTTTGGCGCGTTGACGCAATCTGCGGTACAAAAATTTCAAGCTGCAAACGGCATTGCTTCTTTTGGAACGCCGATCACGACCGGTTATGGACGCGTAGGGCCGCAGACGTTAAATGTTCTCAATAGTTTCAACACAAAATCTACCCCTTCGGGAACCTCGACATCCGCATTTCGTTTTTCCCGCAACCTGAGCGTTGGCATGTATGGTATGGATGTATATGAATTGCAGCGATTCCTTAACGCACACCAATTTCCCGTGGCGCAAACAGGACCTGGATCATCGGGTAATGAAACGCTTTGGTTTTTAGAAAAGACCCGACATGCACTTGCCAGCGCACAAGCGTCGTATGGCATACAGCCGGCAGTTGGTTTTTTTGGCCCCATCACACGAGCGAAATTCAACGAACTGCTGGCATTTGACGTATTCAAGCAGCACAGTACCTCGTCCTCCTCAGTTTCAATAGCAACGTCTACTACTGCTGCATCGACCTCAACAACGGCGACCGTGGTAAATCCAGGACGTAGCAACAACAGGAATGTGTATCCGGGCGGATCATCCATAGGAACGTCCGCATCAACCCCCAACCCTACCCAACAGATAGGGTTTAGTGTAGGAGTCAATCTCGACGGTCTTGAGTTTGGCAATATTTTCCCTGGCGTTGCGGGGACCAATTATCAGGTGCCGACCAATAGCCAGATCGATTATTACTACACCAAGGGTGTCGCGCACATCCGCATTCCATTTAAATGGGAACGTATACAACCTGCGTTACAAGGAAGCCTTGACGCTACTTACCTTGGGTACATCAAAGGCCTGGCGGATCATGCTGCGTCAAAGGGCATGGTAACCATTCTTGATGTACATAATTATGGAGGACGCGACGGTCACAAATTGGGCGATGGGACGCTCACCAATGCCGATTTTGCCGATCTGTGGACAAAGATTGCCGCCGCGTTTGCCGGCTATGGCGCAAATCAGGTGGTGTATGACATCATGAACGAACCAAGCAATATGCCAAGCACGTCTGCATGGCCGTCAGCGGCACAGGCCGCCATTGATGCGATTCGAGCGGTCGATACGCAAAAATACATCTATATAGAAGGCGATGGATGGTCGTCCGCATATGCATGGGTAAACAACAATGATACGTTATATATATTGAATGATCCGAGCGATCGGCTTGTCTTTTCAGCACACACCTATGCTGATCGTGACAGTTCTGGCACCCATTTTGTTTGGAATGATGAAGTTGCCGCTGGTGATGCGCTCGATAATAATGCGCCGCTCACGACTGATATCTTAGTAAAACGTCTCACGCCATTTGTTAATTGGCTTCATGCGCACAATCTTCGCGGACATATCGGTGAATTGGGCGTGGGTAATGATGATATAGGCTGGCTTGAAACTATGGACCGCGGATATGCATTCCTTCAGCAGAACGGTATTCCCATCTCGCAGTTTGCGGGTGGTCTAGGGTGGGGTTCCTATGCGCAGAGCGTCGAGCCTGGCAAATGGCTGAAAGGCTATCCGGCAACCATCCCTACGTCAGATGCCGCGCAAATGGCGGTGATGACCAAATACACAGGCGCTCCACAGCCAACCGTCTATTTTTTGACGGGGCCACAGCAGGGTACTGCAGGAATTGCGTCCACTAATTTTACCATCGCATATCGAGGCAACCTCTCGTCTCCGATCGTCATTACGCCAAATGATTCCGGGGCAGGCGGGACGTTTACGCCCACCACCGTGACGTTGTCATCAGGCATCTTTAATCCAACTGCTACCTTTACGTATACCGCACCTTCATCACCATCGTCGGTATTTACTATTCGCGTCACCAATAATGCTGGTCTGACCAATCCTCCAAACGTAGGATACTCAACTGTTTCAGATAGATTTTCTTCCGAATCAGCAACCTCGACACTCATATTTTCACTGCGGAGAATATTTTCTCCCTACGTCGGGCCGTTGGTGCGGCTCAATCGAGACAGTGACAATGCCCAAGCGGATTTCGGGCAATTAGCCGACGGTAGTCTTGATCGCCAAGCAATACTCAATTGGGCACAAGGCTCAAGCGTGCGTCTTGTGACCGGATATGACCAGAGTAATAAAACCACCAATATAACCACAGTCACCTATGGTGGCAACGTCGGTGCTTCGACACCGCGTGACTATCCAGGATTTATACTCAATGATACTGATGGCCATCCGAGCATTTATTTTGACGGCAAGAGAAGGATGGATAGTGCGAACACTATCAACGGACCGTCGCAAACGTGGATCACCAGAGCAAAACATGTTTCCGGCTCGCGTGCTATTGCGTGGGAGTTTAGCAACGAACACAATTTTCCGGGCGGCTCATCGCCAAAAGGCTGGTCCACTAGTGAGGATTCTCCCAAAGATATGGATATCGGTCTCGATACATCATGGCATGAATATGCGGGCCGCTGGATAGGCAATACTACTAACGGCAAACAGTCATTTAAAGATGGTACGTTGATCGCACAACAGACCACAGCAACGAGTACGCTCTATTCGAATGTGAGGGACATGCTCCACGTTGGTTGGTTCGTATTTGGCGGTTCCCTGGGGTCGGGTGCGTGGACGGGATATTTGCGTGAATTGATCACTTTCAGCGGAGCCGCAGCAACCAATACCATTACAAATATCAGCAATGATTCAGCCACATATCTCGCGACTCCTTTACCAGCACTTACTCCTCTTCAAGATGTAAGTCCATATTCCACCCCGACCGGCTGGCCCGCACTTTCGACAAAATTGAAAGGTGTCAATCTTTCCGCTGCGGAAAATACACCCGGAATTTGGAAAACATACAGCTATGATTATACGTATCCGACCAATCAAGAGATTGATTACTACGCATCCAAAGGCTTCGGCCTCATCCGGCTACCATTTGATATCTGCCGTCTATATACCACGGCATATGCGCCACTCAACATGATAGAGATGAAATCTATCAAGACGGTAGTGGACTATGCAGGTTCCAAAGGCATGAACGTGCTGCTTGATCCACACAACTTTGGCAACATGTGTGATAGCCGCATATCATTTACCGTAAACAATTCCGTGATCGGCGTTACGGCAAGCTCGACGGAACTGTTTGCGGATTTTTGGTCACGCATGGCTTCCTTGTGGAAAAATTATCCCAACGTAGTCTTTGGGCTTATGAATGAACCACACACACAGACTGCGGCACAATGGCAGGCAGCTGCGAGCACTACCGTAAAAGCGATTCGCGATGCGGGATTTACCGGACTCATCACCATTCCCGGGACCTCATTTACTGGTGCGCATTCGTGGGTATCGAGCGGCAACGCTGCTGCGTGGGCGGGATATGCTGACCCCGGCAATAATTTTGCCTTTGAGATGCATCAGTATCTTGATAGCGATCATAGCGGCACACATGCACCGTGCACGACGGGCGGAGGCGCATCACGGCTGGATGCCGCGACTTCTTGGCTGGCGACAAACGGATACAAAGGTCTGCTTGGAGAATTTGCTTGGTCTACTGATCCGTCGTGCGATGCCGAAGGTGTCGCCTTGATGAATGACATGAGTAGTAGCTCGGCGCAATGGATCGGTTGGACGTGGTGGGCAGCTGGTCCGTGGCTGGGAAGTTATATGTTCAATCTCGACCCCACGAGCTTCTCAAGTCCCGTAGATAAACCGCAGATGACAACATTACTTAATTACCTATAGTATTTCGATTGTCACTAATCACAAACAAAGCAAAGAAGTTGAGGAACTATTAAAGTTGATCTTTATACCATAAATTGACATATTTGTATAGAGTAGTATACTATCTGCGGGCCTAGCTCTTAGGGAGAAGTGTAATGAGTCTACCACACGGAAGCAGGGTGGCAGTGGTTGGATGGTGCTCTGACCCACGTTTTAGCATCAATCCAGGACAGAGGTTCCTTCAATTCAGGCAAGCCTTGAATGTTGACTACATCGTTCCGCTCGCTAAGCCGGGATTTATTGGGCTGTATGCTCCGAATGCTCATGCTCGGGTCAATAGCAATAACGGTAATGGTCATGAACATGGAGTTATGATTCCTCCAAGAAGATTTGAGGAACATCGCTTGGCTTGGGAAGAGGACTTCCTCATTCATTGGGGATTTCACCACCCCTGTGTGGTGGGTGTTTCCGGTCACGAAACATGTGGCGGTTTTCCAGTTGAACCGATTGAGCAATGTCGTGCCGCTTTTGAAGCGGCCGACATGATCAGGCGGCGTTTGCAGGCAAACTACAATATCAACATCACTGTTGTGCCACTCGTTGAGGAGCGTATTACCGACAGTGACTGGCGTGTCAACTTACTCACCAATGAGCTTCCGGAAACCTCGCCATTTCCATCTGCATTACCGCTTCCGCAATTTGCGTGAGTTGTGATGAAGCCGCGTTCCTTCGGGGACGCGGCTTTTGACGTGCTTGCGAGTTTGGGGCGACAGGCATACAATGATGGTTTGTTAAACGATATTCCTATATTTATGCAAAAAATGATTTTGATCTCATGTTCAGACGGTCGTATCACCGGCGCAGCGTTTCGTGCGCGGGCACTTGCGACGAAGCACGGCTATGACATCGGCGAGACCTCTGTCTATCGCATCAAGATCCCTGGGCCCGATGGCGCGGCGCTAGGGAAACGCGGTGCTGCGCATCAGGAGACGCTCAAAGAAGACGTTGCCGTTCTTGTCGAAAAAACACATCCTGCAGTGATCGCTGTCGCGGGGCATTGCGACTGTGCCGGGCATTTTGTCTCGGACGACCAACATTTGGAAGATTCAAAAAGTGCTGCTGAGCAGATAAAAAAATGGTTTCCCGATGTCGGCGTCTTGGGCTTCCTCGACCGCCCGCACGAAGACGGCTCATGGAGCTTTGAAGAAGAATGCTGTCTCGAAAAAACCACGGCTGCCGTATAAAAAAACGCCGCCCCGAAGGGCGCGCGTAAGTTTGAATGAGCTGGCGGTCGTTGCCGCGGCCGGGAACTTAGTGAATCGGGATCGAAAAAAGTAACCATGCGAGCGCGGGTGCGCCCGGAAAGATAATGAACGCTTTCCAGTTGCCGTGTTGTAGCACTAGCAATCTCCTTTCTGCTGGATTTGCTTACCTTACATTCTTTGGGACGATTCTGCAAGGGGATTCTTTCACATGCTATACTATCCCCATGCCGAAAAATCTCACGTCGCAAGCATTTGAAACCCAGTACGCCCGCCTCAATGAAAGCCAGAAAGAGGCGGTGGATACGATCGAAGGCACGGTCATGGTGATCGCGGGTCCGGGTACCGGCAAGACGCAGGTGCTCACGCTGCGGATCGCCAACATCCTTCTGCGTACCGATGTCGGCCCGAGCGCTATTTTGGCGCTGACGTTTACCAATGCCGCAGCGGCTAACATGCGCAAGCGGCTGCTCGATATCATCGGCAGCGCCGCATACGACGTCAACATTTTTACCTTTCATAGCTTTGCCAATTATTTGATTGAACAAAACCCTGAATACTTTCCGCGCATTGCGGGTTTTCAAAATGCCGCCGAAGTGGAGCAGATCGACATCATCCGTACCTGTATCGACGAGACTGACCTGGTACACCTCACGCTTTTGGGCGACCCCTACGGCTACGTAGGTGACATACGTCAGGGCATCACGCACCTCAAGCGCGAAGGTATCGACGCCGAAGCGTTTTCCTTATGGATAAAAAAAGAACGCGAGGAGTTTGAGGCAAGGCCCGATCGGTATCATGAGAAAGGTCCGCACAAAGGCAAGATGAAAGGCGAGCATCAAAAGACGCTCAAATATATCGAGCGGGGCGGAGAACTCGCTATCGTATATGCGCTCTATCAAAAGAAACTAGCCGAAAGGCATCGGTACGACTATGACGATGCGCTGCTTGCCTTTATCGAAACGCTTGAGACGCACGAGGATTTTCTGCGTTCCTTGCAGGAGCGCTACCTGTATTTTTTGGTCGATGAGCATCAGGATACCAATGGCGCGCAGAACCGCATCCTAGAACTTCTGACGACTTTTTTCGATGCACCGAACTTGTTTGTCGTCGGAGATGAAAAGCAAGCCATCTTTCGTTTTCAAGGAGCGTCGCTTGCGAATTTTCTCTATTTCGAAAAAAAATTCCGCAACGTCAAAAAGATCAATCTGAGCCTCAACTACCGCTCGCATCAAGGTATTCTCGACAGCGCGCACTCGCTCATCGGACACAATACCGAAGGGCTTGCGGGCGAGCTTTCGGCGGTGCGCGGCGCGGGAGACAAAATAAAAATATTTTCATTCGGTAGTGACGAAGCGGAGCTGCTTTTTGTCGCCGATATGGTGCGCGACAAGCTCGCGCAGGGCACTCCTGCGCACGAGATCGCCGTGCTGTACCGTTTCAACATGGATGCCGCACCGATCGCCGAGTTTTTCGAGCGGCTCGGCATCCCGTTTGTGATCGAATCGGGGCAGGGTGTGTTTGAGGATCATGACATCAAAAAACTCAACTATCTCTTCGAAGCGATCGCCGATCTTTCAAACAACGAAGCGGTCGCGCGCTCCCTTTTTCTCGATCTTTTTGACGTGGACGTTTCCGATGTCCATACGGTCCTATCCGTAGCCAAACGCCGTGAGGCCGACATCTATGCCGTGATCGAAAAACCGGCGTCTCTTGAATTGGTAGATCAAAAAAAACTGCATGCCATGCTCGATCATCTCAAGCTCTGGCACAAAGCCAGTGTCAACGAACCCTTCGCGCGTTTTTTCGAGCGCGTCGTACGCGAGTCGGGCATCTTGACGTCCATACAAAACGCGCCGACGCATGCCGAAAAATTCGACAAACTCTCGCGGCTCGTCGAGGAGATCAAGGCATACGCGCAAAAGAATTCCGACTATGGTCTGCGCGACTACATCACGATGCTGGATATCTTCAAGACGCACCATGTCGCACTCGAGGCAAAGCCACGACAGGGCGCTGAGCGGGTACGGCTCATGACCGCACACAAGGCAAAGGGTCTTGAGTTTGAGGTGGTCATTATCGTAAACGCGTACGATGGTCACTGGGGGCATCGGCGCGAATCGTCTTTTTTCAATCTGCCGTATGGCGGCACCGATACACCGACTGCAAAGAACGGTATCGACGACGAACGGCGTCTTTTTTACGTAGCGCTTACCCGCGCACGGTCAGACGCATGCATCACCTATGCGACCATGGCGCCCGACGGCCGCACGCGCGTCCCGAGCCAGTTTATCGAAGAGATCAAGGATGAATATAAAGAACTACACGTGCACGAGACCGATGCCGCGCTGCATCCGTTTGCGACTGTTCCGGTCACCACACAAGCCAGCAAAGAAAAATATGCCGCATTCGTACGCAGTCATTTTGAAAGCCGCGGCCTTTCGGCAACCGCGCTCAATGCCTACCTCTCCTGTCCTTGGAAATGGTTTTATCGGCATTTTTTCCGCATGCAATTTGTCTACACCGTAAGCCAGATGAAGGGCAACGCCGTGCATGGAGCGCTTCAAAATTTTTTCGACAGAAAAAACACCGATCCCGATATCGGACTCGATTTTCTTTTGGAACGATTGGATTATCATATTTCAAAACAGGTGTTCACCACACGCGAGAAAGAGCATGTCAGACTCGATGCGCGCAATGCGCTTACAGGATATTTTGAAACGTATCATCGGTCATGGACATACCCGACTGTCAATGAATTCTTTATCAAGGGAGCACTCCTTGATGGTATACGTCTGACCGGCAAGCTCGACAAGCTCGAACTCCTTTCGGAGTCGCAAGTCAACGTCATTGACTACAAGACCGGAAAACCCAAAAGCCGCAACCATATCGAAGGCAAGACCAAAGCCCAGGGGGCGGGGGATTATAAACGACAGCTCGTCTTTTACCGTATTCTTCTTGAGCGTATGCACGATCCGCGCTATGTCATGCAACAGGGCGTTATTGATTTTGTCGAGCCGACCGATGCGGGTAGATACGCGCAAATACCATTTGAGATTTCCGATGAAGAAACACACGAGCTTGAAGCCGAGATTCGTCGCGTCGCCGATGAGATCATGACGTTGTCATTTTGGGACACGCGCTGCGATACCGTAGGGTGTGAGGAGTGCTCGCTGCGTGATTTATTGGGGGCGTGATTATGGTGCCGTACTGGTGCCTTGTGTACCGGGATACGGTTCCGCGCCTGCGGTAGGAGAAAGTAGATCGTTGCCTGCTGATACGGAACCGGCATCTTTAAGCATGGCGTCTACGAAGGTTTTGACCGCCATATACGGTTGTGCCCCGACAAGCGGTACTTTTTTGTCACCCACAACAAAAATAGTGTACGGCGTGCCTTGTCCTCCCGCAGCCTTGGCGTCATTGAAATCACGTTCGACGCGGCTCATGTCGGCTTGGCGCAAGCATGTCTCAAATTGCTCTCGATTGAGACCCAACTTTTCGGCAAAGACCGGAAGCTGTTTGAGATCGAGGCCGTTGTTGCTCGGTGTCGCCGTGAAGATGGTGTCGAGCATGCCCCAAAATGCGGTATTGCCTCCCTGTGCCGCCGCGCATTCGGTCGCAAGCGCTTCGGTCGGAGCTTTGGAGTGAAGCTGAACGATAGGAAAATGCCGATACACCCACGCGACTTGACCGGTTTTCCCATATTCATTCATGATCTGCTTGAGCGTCTCATGATGCCGCTTGCAAAAGGGGCACTCGAGATCGGAGTATTCGACCATGACGACCGGAGCGTTTGGATTGCCCAAGATGTGGTCGCTTGCATCGATCGAACGAATGTTGACTGAGGTTGGCGCAGCTGACTTTTCGACACTTGTTTTTGGACGGTGTCCAAATGTCGTATACACTGCGGCGGCGATCAAAATGATGGCGATGCCGATCGCTATGGGGATGATGTGACGGTTTCTGCTGGGCATATACAAAAAGCTTACTATGAGATAGTATGAAGCCTATCATACCATACTATGGACATTGCAACTATCGCAACGGTTGGCGCATATGTGATGTTGGGAATAGTGCAGGGCCTCACGGAATTTTTACCCGTTTCTTCGTCGGGACATCTCATCATCGCGCGTGATATCCTGCACCTCAATACGCCTTCAGGGCTTGCCGTGGACGCGGTGCTCCAGTTCGCGACGGTGCTTGCGGTCGTGATCTATTTTTGGCGCGACATCTGGCAGTTGATCAAGACCGCATGCTATCTGGTCGTAGGGCAGGGTGTAAAAACAAACGGCAACGACCGTACGTTGCTTTTCGCACTTGTCATGGGCACTATCCCTGCGGCGCTCATTGGATTTTTCCTTGAAAAGACTATGGACACGGCATTTCGCAGCGCCGCACTCGTCGCGTGGATGCTTGTTGCCGGATCGGGACTTTTTCTCATTGCCGAATATGTCGCCTCACGATATGCGGCCAAACAAACGATCAGCGTGGGGCGGGGGATCGTGATCGGTTTTTTTCAGTCGCTTGCACTCATTCCCGGTATGTCCCGTTCCGGAGCGACGATCTCAGGAGGGTTGCTCTTGGGACTTTCGCGGCAAGAAGCGGCACGGTTTGGTTTCCTGCTTTCAATACCGATCATCCTCGGCGCCGGCGCAAAAAAAATGCTTGAACTGGGCGTCTCAGGCTTGCTCGCGGCAGAGTGGCTACCGCTTGTTATAGGAAGCGTCGTTGCGTTTGCGGTAGGTCTCGTCGTCATCCACTATCTCTTGCGCTACGTACGCAATCACACGCTCCTGGCGTTTGTGATGTACCGGCTAGCACTTGCAGCCGCCGTGTTTATCTTTTTGATGTATTAAAACGGCAACGTATGCGTCATGACGCTTTTTTGTGCTATGGTTTCCCAGTCTGAGGTGTCGAGCTTGATCTCGCGCGTGGCGCCGACATCGGCGTATTTGAGCTTGTGGTGCTTGAGGGCGTAGTCATACAGCTCTTTGGTGAGTCGTACGTCGTCAATGCAATACTTCCGTATCTCGTCTACCTTGCCTTCTTTCCACCAACGCGTTGCTTGCAAACCGTGCCCGCTTTTCTTGCTGC
>CAZDRD010000011.1:0-11474 GCA_964507945.1 uncultured Candidatus Saccharibacteria bacterium | reverse complement strand
AATTCTTCTTCGCGTTCTTCTTCCTGCAAAAGCGCTTGCATCTGCGTCATGAGCGCTTGCTGTTGTTCTTCGAGTTGTTGAAGATCGCCACTCCCCAGTTCCGCCATCGCAGGATCGCTCTCGATGAGCGCACGTACTTCGTCCGCCTTATGTTCGAGACGTTCATATTCTGACGCAAAATATGCCGTCTTGGGGTTTTGTTTGTAAGGAGTAAGGTCAATCATGATAAAAGCGGAAGCAAATATGCGTTCCGTAGGGCTTGTGAGCGCGACGGCGCGAACACCGAGCTGTTTTTTAGCAGAAAAACAGCGTACCCGAAGGAACGCATATTCGCTGAAGGTTACTTCAGTTTTTTGCTATCGCGTTTCTTTGCGGCTTCCGCCCGGCGCTTGTTGAATTTATCGACGCGGCCGGCGGTATCTACCACCACTTCAAGGCCGGTATAGACCGGGTGCGAAGCGCTGGAGATCTCGACGGTGACATGGCGATACTCCTTGCCATCGTCCCACGTTGCTTTGTCTTTGGTATGTGTCGTCGAGCCAATGAGAAAACGCGCGCCGCTGGTGACGTCTTCAAAAATGACCGGCTCATATGCGGGATGTATGCCCTTTTTCATGTCCTGCACTATAGCATGACCTTTTTTACCATGCAACTGAGGCGAGCCTTGCAAAGAAAACGGCATGTATTAGGAACCGAGCTGTTTGAGGGTGTCGATCTGCTGTTGATAATAGACGGTATGCTCCATCACCGAGTCACCATAGAATGCGTATGAAGGGTTCTGCCAGTTGCCGCCAGCGTAGTATTTGAGCGCCGCGCGACGCTCCGCCTCAGGACCCCCGACGGCGCCGAGATCCATCATGTAGACAGCAGCCGCGAAGAATGCGTCCTGATTATCCCATGGATTGGAAGGCGAATTTTTGCCGCGTGTGTTGCGCAGACGGTCGGAGCTGGCCTGATAGGTCCACGGCCCTGCCCAGAATTGTTCACTGCTGAGGCCGCTGTTATTGCTGCACGAGCCGGTGTTGGTATTGATATAGCCGCCATAACATGCCCACGTCGAGGGGATGAATTGCGCCGGACCCATGGCTCCGCCCCAGCCGTAGGACAGCTTTCTTGAAACCGGCACCGTGTCGGGACTCAGACCAAGGGTGCTCGTGATCACCTGAAAGACCGGACGGTCGCGCGTGGGATGCATGTCCACCTGCCAATTGCCGACGCCAAGGTTGCCGCCCAGATCGGTCTCGTGCTTGAGAACGCCCAAAATGAATGCCGCGCGAACGCCGGTCTTTGCCGACGCGATGTTGGCATACTCAAGCGCCTGGCCAAACGGTATGGCTTTGGTGCCCCGCAGCTCGAAGAGCTCGGCGCGAATCTGTGCGGCGGTCTTTTGATTTTTCGCAATCTGTTGTTTGTAAACGGACTCTTGGCCTTTCGTGGTCGTCAGTATCTGTCGTTTTTCCTGTTCCTGCTTTTCGATCTTTTTCTTTTCGAGGTCTTGAAGTTCCTTGAGTTCAAGCGCTGAGAGATGTTTTTCTTCGAGGACTTTCTTGGCGCCTTCGGTGTTGGTTCGGATGGATTTGATGTCGTCAAAGTTACCGCGCAGAGCCAGTTTGACCGCTTGGAAATCGTCGAGCTCTTCGAAGAATTGCGAGATGCTTTCGTTGGAAAGGACGATCTCGACGATCGATGTGTCGTCTATCTCGGCGGTTTTGCGGATGAGTTCTGCGAGAGATTCGCGCTCGCGAATGAGTTTTTCGTTGAGTTCATTGATAACGCTCTGCTTTGAGCCGATATCTTGACTCAACTGACGGATGCTGAGTTCTCGTGCCTTGATGTCAAGCTGCGCTTTCTTGATCTTTGCGTCAAGCACCCCAACATCGCGCTCGAGCGATGTGCGTTCTCCCTGTTTCTGTTCCAGGAGCGATTGCTGCGCGGCGATAAGACGCTCGAGCTCGTCGAGTTCTTTTTGTAACTGGGCTTTTCGTGCCGCGGTGATCTCATCGGCAGTAAGGCCGGTGTCTCCATTGGTTTGTGCCGCGGCGATCTGCACGATCGCAAGTACAAGCAAAAGCCCGCCCAAAAGCAGGAGACTCATGCATATTTTGAAACGAGTACGTGACAGACCGACGCCAGACTGCATCATGACTTATAGTATACCCTCTGGAGCCATGGCTGCAAAGAGTCGGGATTATTCTTCGGCAGGTTCTTCTTTCTTGCCACGCTCTTCAGAAAGTTCTATAGAAGAGAGATCAGGAGCAGCAACAGGTTCTTCCGGTTCCTCGGTTGCCTGGCTTATCGTTACCACCACTTCTTCGGGATCGGCGGTCGCGGTCACGCCCGAAGGCAGCTTGATATCTTTTATGAGAATTTGGCTTTCGAAGTCTTTGAGTGTCGAAAGATCGACCACGATCTCGTGGGGCAAATCTTTCGGAAACGCCTCGATCGAAAGCTCGTGCAGCACTTTGATGACGATACCCCCGAGTTCTTTCTCGGCAGGAGCGATGCCTTCAAAGGTCAACGGCACTTCGACTTCCACTTTCTTGCCTTTTTCGATCGCATAAAAATCGACATGGCGCGGTTTGCCCGTAACCGGATCGATATCAACATCGTTGATGAGCACTTCGGTCTGACCTTCGGCTCCGGTGAGTGTGACCACCGACGATTCGCCGGCTTCTTTCCAGACTTTTTCAAAATCGCTCAGGGATACCGCGACGGATGCCGCAACATGCGTGCGGCCATACACCACGCCAGGCAACTTGCCCGCATCGCGTAAAGCGCCACTTGCGCCCGTGCCCGTCTTTTCCCTTTTTTCTACCGTGAGTTGTTGCATACGCAAAGACTATATCAGAGAGTAGAAAAAATGCAACCAGACACAAGGACCGGTGTAAAAATCATTTGATACCCGCCGCCGCTTTCACCACGTGATCTACCAGTGTCGACGTGTACCCCATCTCATTGTCATACCACGAGAGTACTTTAACGAGATTACCGCCGACGACGCGCGTGAGAGCGCTATCTACGATGGCGGCAAAGCGGCTGCCGACGATGTCCGACGAGACGATCGGTTCGTCAACGACGGCGAGGATGCCGAGCCAGCGTTCTTCCTGCGCCGCTTTGCGTAAGATGTCATTGACTTCTTCTGGCGTCGTATCGCGCTTGGCAAGAAATGTGATATCGGCAATGGAACCCACCGGGACCGGTACGCGCAGCGAGATACCATCGAACTTTCCAGTAAGGGACGTGACCGCTTCGGTGACGGACTGCGCCGCACCGGTGGTCGAAGGGACGATATTTTGCGCTGCCGCTCGCCCACGTCGCCAGTCGCCCGCATCGCCTCCATCAACTAACTGTTGTGTGGCCGTGTAGGCATGCACCGTGTTGAGCATCGCTTTTTCGATACCGATAGTTTCATTGAGTACGGCAACCACCGGACTTGTTGCATTGGTCGTGCATGAACCATTTGACGTGATGGCACAGGTCGAAAGCCGGTCTTCATTGATCCCCATGAGCACGGTGCCGGTATCGATCCCTTCCGCAGAACCTTTGGCCGGGGCCGATATAACCACTCGCTTTGCGCCAGCATCGAGATGCACTTTCGCCTTTGCATAATCGGTAAAATGGCCGGTACATTCGACTACGACATCCACGCCCAGATCACGCCATGGCAATGCCGCGGGATCTTTCTCTTTATATATAGGCACCTCACGCTCATCGACGACGATCACGGTTCGCCAGTCGTCAATCTTTTTAGTTTCGATCAGGGAACGCGCGGGACCGTACACGGTATCGTGACGCAAAAGATACGCAAGATTTTCGATATCGCCAAGGTCGTTGATCGCGACCACTTCGATATCGTCACGCTCGGAAGCGAGATGAAAAACCGCGCGTCCGATACGTCCAAACCCATTGATGGCAATACGTATGCTCATAGAAAATAAAAATTTAGAAGAACTATGAGACTAGTATACCAAGTATCAAGAGGAAAAAAATTTTGCTCTGTGCACAAGTAACAAACCCATGTGTATATCTCATTATAAAAAGATATGCGCAGCACGTACAATAAAGCTGCATGGTAATGTTTTTTTATGCGGCTTTATTAAAAGGTTACTTATAAAAAATGTTCTCATTTATTTTGTTTCTAGTGCTCTTGGTTGTTATTATCACGCTCTTCAGTTTTCACCACCGTTTGAAGACGCTGGAAGATTACCACTTAAAAACACTGCAGCAAGCAGCGATACCAGAAACGAAAACTGAAATTGCGGCAAAGAACGCGGCGGCTGTTGCGGTTTCAAAACCCGCTGCCACTGCGGCCACGGAAACGCCTGACCCGTTTGGCTATGTATTTGACCAAATGATCGCGTGGAGTAAGCGGGATTTTCTTATGAAGCTCGGAGCCTTTCTGGTAGTGCTGGCGTTTGGGTGGTTTGTGAGTTATGCGTTTTTACATGACTGGATCGGTCCTATGGGCCGCATTACACTTGGGGTGCTCTGCGGCGTCGCACTGCTTCTCATTGGCACCTGGCGCATACGGCGATTCAAGCATCAAGGCGGCGTGTTCATGATAACGGGAGCCTTGGCGGTCATCATGACGCTGTATGCGGCGCGGCATGTGTATGATTTTTTCACGCCATCAAGCGTGCTGGCAGTGATGTTTCTGACCGTTGCATACGTAACATTGGTGAGCGTACAGCAGCGCTACCAAGCGCTGGCCGGTACCGCAGCGCTTTTGGGAGGCGTCGCACCGCTCCTGGTTGACGCGCCCGAGCCGTCGCTCACCGGCCTTTCGTTGTACCTCCTGGCGCTATCGGCTGGCACGCTATGGGTGGTGGCGCTTACGTCATGGCGGTTTCTTATATTCATATCTCTGGCCGTGGTAACGCTGTACCACGCTCCGTACCTTTTCGGTCATCTTCCTCCAAGCGACGCCATGTCGGGACTTTTGTTCTCATTTGTCTTTACGGGGCTGTTTTTTGCCGTATCCATACTCGGCATGCTTGCGCAAAAACAGAAGCTATCCGCGGTTGATATCGTGACCGGACTTGGTTCCGGTTTGTTCCTCCTGTGGTGGGTGCTTGTCGCGGCGCCTGAAGAGTGGACGAGTCTTATGCTTGCCGCATGGATGATCGTGTTTGCAAGCGGAGCATTTGTGGTATTTCAGTATACCGATGTTCTTGAGTATTTCTATACCTACGCCGGAGTTTCATTGCTGTACCTTTTTGTCGCGACATCTCTTGAGCTTTCTGGCCCATCGCTTACGGTCGCTTACATCATTGAAGCTGCCCTGCTTGTTGCGCTCATGGAGCGTATTACAAACGACATTCGCATGTTGTCGATCGCTTCAAGCGCATTCGCGCTGCCGATGCTACTGTCGTTGAAAAGCATTGAATCACGCGCATGGGAGAACGGCATACTCCACAAAGACTTCGCTGTTCTTGCGCTGTTGATTGCGGCGTTGTGGGTAGTTGGCTTTCATTTCTTTACGAAAGCGCTTACTGGAGAAAAACATCGCGAACTCTCGCACCTCGCTGTTGTGTACACGACGGTTGGCAGCATGTATGCTATGACCCTTATCTGGCTCTCGCTCCACGCGATCATTGTTGAGGCGGATACGGCGACCATGCTTTCCCTCATTATCTATACCATCGCCGGAGTGTGCATATACGTTGCAGGCTTGAGGCGGGGCGTACGCGAGCTTAAAGCGGCGGCAGGACTCATCGTGGGGTTTGTGGTCGGCCACTTGCTCCTTGTGGAAGTATGGGATATGGCGCTCTCGGGGCGTATCATCACCTTTTTCTCGATCGGCGCCTTGCTCATGAGCACCGCGTTTGTCGAACGAAGGCAGCGCACGCACGCTGACATTATTTCTCATAATCCATAAGCCAAGTATGCGGCATATTTATCTGGTTCTCTTAGTCATTACCCTTTGCGCAGTAAACATAGGGCATGCAACCAGCATACAGGTGCATGCGCAGAATACGCCGGAATGGGCACTTCCGCCCGCACCCCCCTCGCTGTCTCCTGATCGGTCGGCGTTTCGAAACAGGTATACCGTGAAGCCCGTCGACATAGTCGTTCCCACGCTCATTGAAGTGCCGCTTCCCAATGACGCGGTCGGCCGCTACCACTTTGCCGTTGAAGACAACACTGATGAACAATTTATACCTTCCCTGTATCGCGAACCTGATCTCGTCCCTTTGACACCATTTGCAATACAGCTTCTACCTGAAAAGTCGAATGTCTCCCGTCAGCTTATGGACCATAACCCGAATACCTATGTCGAAGTACCACTTACCAATACGGTCTCAAGCGTGACGTTCCGCATACACACAGCAGCTCCCCTCGCCGCCACAGGCGTCCGTTTTGAACTTGATCGTTTTGTCGCGATGCCAAAACAGATCTCCGTCTCGCTTCTTGATGAGGCTACTGAAAAGATCATTCTCGCTTTGACAAACGTTTCTGGCCATACGGTCTATTTTCCAAGAACCGAAGGCACATCGTGGGATGTGACATTTTCGTACGATCAGCCGCTTCGGATCACCGAGCTTTCGCTTCTGGAGGAACAGCGGCATACCGATACACCCAAGATGCGATTTTTGGCACAACCAAATCATGCCTATACCATCTATGCCGACCCTGACCGGGCAGTCGCGCAGGCACCAGGCGATTCGACATATCTGTTCGACAACAATGACGTTGTCGTGGTACAGCCCCAACAACGTGAGACAAATCCATTTTACACACCCGCCGATACTGATCACGATGGCGTGCCTGACGAAAGCGACAATTGCGATGCGGAAAAAAATAAGGACCAGCTTGATATAGACGGCAATGGCACCGGCGATGCGTGTGATGACTTTGACCATGACGGCATCATACAAGCGCAAGACAATTGTCCCCACAACCCAAACCAAGATCAGGCAGACGCCGACGGCGACACCTTGGGCGACGCATGTGATACCGAAGAAAACAGGCTCACGGAACAATACCCATGGCTTCCATGGGCTGGCATGGGTATCGCAGGACTTGTATTATGCCTCCTGTTTGCGCTCACCATGCGCGAGATGAAACAGCAAGCGCCTTCGGAAGACACGACAACGTCACAATAACCCCCAGGCAGCTTCTCGCCGTTATATCAAGAGTTTGGTGAATATATCGCTCAGCGAAGGCTTTCGGAGCTGCGAAGGCAGCGAGAACGAGCCGAAAAGCCAGCAGGCTTTTACGGCGTGCCTGAGAGAAGCAATATATTCACCAAACTCATCGAGATCCTCTTGCACAAAAAACACGTTATGATATAGTAGGGACATCAACGCTCCAGAGAACGCGGACATAAACAAACGATCCGCGCTATCAAAGCATTATTATCATATCGTTCTCAATCACACACTATAAGTATGAGTCCTGAATCCAATTCGGGAGACCGTTCGAGCAATACCTCTGGGTCTCCACGCAGGCGCCGATCATTCAGCGCCCTTGCGCCTCGCACGTACAAGCCACAACGCGCCCGCACCCAAGCGACCGCCACAAATGCCCCGCGCAAATATGCCGCGGGTGGGCGTTCTGCGCCGCGCCGCAGCACCAATGACACGACACACCAAAATCGACGCCCCGCACGCACGAACACACGAGGATTTACCCGCACCCGCAGCGATCACACGTCGGGAAACGGTGAGCGTACCGAACGCCGACATGCAACATTGCCGCCCGTACCGGCAAATGCGGTGCGTATCGTGCCACTGGGCGGTGTTGAGGAAGTCGGCAAAAACATGATCGCCGTCGAAACGGCAGACGATATCATCGTCTCCGATGTCGGCTTCCAATTCATTTCCGATGAAGACGCGCCGGGTGTCGACTATGTGCTTCCCAACACGACGTACCTTGAAGAACGCAAAGGAAAAATACGCGCGGTGTTCATCACCCACGGCCACCTCGACCATATCGGCGGCATCCCGTTCATCATGGACCGCATCGGCAACCCGCCGATCTACACCCAATACCTGACGTCGCTGATGATCAAGAAACGTCAGGAAGAATACCCTCATTTGCCACCGCTTCAATTTGTCGTGATGGAGCCGGGCGAGCGCGTCCGTGTGGGCAATCTCCATGTCAAATCATTCCCCGTCACACACTCGATCCAAGACTCGACAGGGCTTTCCGTCGAGACTGAGTACGGCAATGTCGTCATTTCCGGCGACCTCAAACTCGAACATGACGATGGCGTACCGACTGACAAAGAAGAGAAAGTCTGGACGGAGGTCGGAAAAGGAAACAACCTCATTTTCATCGCCGATTCCACCAATGCCGAAAAAGATGGCTTTTCCATCCCCGAGACGCGCGTCTATGACACGCTCGACGAAATCATTAAAAATGTCACCGGCCGTGTCATCATCGGCACGTTCTCCTCGCAGTTCGAGCGTATGATCCGTATCATTCATGCCGCTGAAAAATACGGCAAGAAAGTCGTCACCGAAGGACGTTCCATACGCAACAACGTCGAGATCGCCAAAATGGCCGAACGCCTCAAGCCCAAAGATGGCACAATCATCAGAGCGGAAGAGATCGAAAATTATCCCGCAGACAAGATCGTCATCATAGCAACCGGCGCGCAAGGCGAAGAATTCGGCGCACTCATGCGCATCGCGACTGGCAAGCATAAGTCGATCCGTTTTACCGAACGCGACACGATCGTCCTTTCTTCGTCTGTCATTCCCGGCAACGAGCTTGCGGTGCAGAAACTCAAAGACAACCTGTATCGCCACGGGATCAAGCTCATCCATTATCGTTCAAGCGACGTGCACTCGACCGGACACGGCAACACGGGAGAGCTCGTGTGGATGCGCAAGAAAGTGAATCCCAAATTCTTTATGCCCGCATACGGTTATCATTCGATGCTGCGCTGCCATGCGCAGGCAAACATCGACGCGGGTTTCCCCAAAGAAAATATTATCCTTCCCGACAACGGTACGATCATCGATATCGTCGAAGGAAAAGAAATGATCGTCCGCAAAGAAAAAGCCCCATCGTCGCTGATGATGGTGGACGGCTTTGCCATAGGTGACATCCAAGAGGTCGTCATCCGTGACCGCAAGACGCTTGCTCAAGACGGCATGTTCGTCATCATCGCGACCTTAAACATCAAGACCGGCAAGCTGCGCAAAAGCCCGGATATAATTTCTCGCGGGTTCGTGTATTTGCGCGAATCGCAAGACTTGCTCGCGCAGACGCGTATCATCGTCAAAAAGACCGTCGAAGAAAGTACCGAGGGCATGCATCCGATCAATTTCGACTTCGTCAAAAACAGCGTCACCGACTCGGTCGCACGTTTTCTCTTTCAGAAAACCAACAAACGCCCGATCGTGATACCAGTCGTGCTGGGTGTGTAATGCCCATCAAAAACCCACAAGCTAGCGTACCTTATTTCTCCTGACTCACTTGTTCTTTCAAAGCAAGATAATTTTGCTTCAATTTCTCTGCCTCGAATCGGATTATGTCATCGAGATTGGGGACTTTCAGTTTCAAAAATGAAAAGACTGCTTCCTGATGCGCGTCGTTGTCGACATCGGCCGAGGCACGCTCGATGAGCGTCGTGAGCGCATCACGATCCGTATCGGAGAGTTGCACCGCCACATCGAGTAACACCGATTCATACAAAGCATCGGCAACGTCGCCAAGAAATTCTTCCTGTTCTTCTTCGGAGAGCATATCGATCCCGAACTCATCTATGAGATCGAGGATGGGGTTATTTGTATTAGAGGTTATATGAGTGTTCATTTTGTATAGATTTAACTACCCGAAGTGAGCTCTTCCGCCCACTCCAACAGTAATTTTCACGCTATGAGTAATTGGGTAACGGTTTGCATGGAATCGTCCGTATTGATCAACATAACCCGGGACTCTGGGGTTTCCAAAAAAACCAGAGATGCCTCGTCTCCCAGTGCCATATACATTCTCCCACCTTTGTTCCTCCAGACTTTCCTTACTCCGTACTAGTCTGTTTGCTGCTTGAACTACCTTTCTCTCGTTATCAACCCATGCTTGCTCCTCACGTATTGCAGTGAGCCTTGGGTCTTCTGGAGAATGACTTCCCCCCATACTACCTTGCGTACGGGGAGCGTTGGGATCGTATTTCGGAGGGTAGATTCTTTCACCATTATCGCCCGGATAGTACCCCTTAAAGCTCGTGTGGCGCGGTATCTGCTCCGCTGATGCATACCCTGACCCCGGGTTGGTTGTCTCGACTACCGTACCGTCTGGATATACTTTCGTAACATGACCGGCACCGTCAGGTACGTATTCAAATTGACTTTTGATAGGCTCTGGTACACCTTCAAGTGAAGGAGTACCAGGCGCTACGGGAGCTGTCTGGACGGCAGGGGCGGGTGCTGCTTGTGCGGCGGGTTTGGTACTGATCCACTCAATGGTCTTGGGTTTGGTATCAACAAAATGTCCAGCACGCACCTGTGCGGCGCGTTCAAGGAGTGACTCGGGAGTATCCAAAGGACCGATCGGTGTTTTGCCCGATCGAGAGAGCGCATCAATGCGATTGACCATGTCACGTACCGCATCAACCGAGACACCCTTCGCCTGAGCAAATTGTTCAAGCGCGGTCGGGTCAGTCGAATCCGTTATTTCCTTGAGGTGCATGATATTTTCCCCACGTACGACATTCCAAAAGCGAGTATTGTCATGCAAGCCAAACTGTTTTTCAAGAGCAGTCCGACTGTTGTCGATCAGATGTCCGACATCATGACCACGCGGCGCACGAGGCTCCCATCCATGCGGTCTGCCGCCGGTAGGACGTACCGCCTGACGCTCTTGTGGAAAATCCCCCCTATCAATCGGCGAACGTTCGACATAATGAGCACTTTTGACGCGGTCAATTTCCGCTTGTATCTGACTCTTATCAAGTTCGACTTTGTAATGATCGCCCTCAAGCACGCGATTGATATTGCCATGCTGGGCTTTGAAACCTGACTCCTGCCCATGACCAAGCGCAAGACGATACGCCACACGCGCACGCTGCGTATCACTGAGGTCGGGATACTGTTTTTTCAATTCGTTATCGATCACGCGCGTAATGCTCTGCCCACGCTTGTAATCGCCATCAAGAAGGATTGATGATGCGGGTTTGGGAGGCGCGGCTTCATTGCCAATCGCCGCCTTGATCGCATTATCGATGTTAGCTCTTCCGGCCGGAGTAAGATCGCCGCGAACATCAGGAATGGTATTCGGGTCAGAAAGTACCGCAGGGTCGACAGAAGCGGGTGGCTTCATATCGATCGCATCTTGTATTGCAGCATCAACTTTTGCCTTCCCATCAAGAGAAAGATGGTGCCCCCGAATATCAGAGATGGCTTCATCTGGTTGCTCAAAAAGTTCTTTTACTGTTTTACCCAAATGCGACACCCCTTCTGCGTAACCTCGCATTGTTTTGGTAGGATCAAGATTGGCCAAATTCTTCGCACTGAAATCCCAGT
>CAZDRD010000010.1:8646-12677 GCA_964507945.1 uncultured Candidatus Saccharibacteria bacterium | reverse complement strand
TCTTTATAGTATAGACCGCTACCCCAAAGCGTAAACGGACGGATGTGTATAGGTTTATAATTGGTGCGCGATCCAGGACTCGAACCTGGGACCTCGTCATTATCAGTGACGCGCTCTAACCACCTGAGCTAATCGCGCAAATCAACGGCAATAGTACCAGAAAAACGGACTTGTGGCAAAATATGCCCTTCTTTCAAATTTCATAAAAGTGTGCTATGGTAAACTCATTATGGAAACTGTACCGGGACAAAACCTTGTAGCGCTTGCGATCAACATACGAGCTATCGTTGATCAGCTTTTGCCGATCACGGTCGCATTGGCGCTCCTGTTTTTCATCTGGAATATCGCGCGATTTATCCTACGCTCAGGTAAAGGTGGCGATACGACCAAAGAAGGACTGGGTATGATGGCATGGGGTATCGTCGCGCTATTTGTCATGGTATCCATCTGGGGCATCGTAGGGTTCATGGGCCAGATCTTTGGCATCGGCCAAGGTGGCACCATGGCAGTCCCCGGCCTTTCTCAATAATCACTTTTCAACAGCCGCACGGCTTGGCGTATGCTATAGCGTACGGAGGGATGGTATAGTGATGTCATGACTCAAATGATATACGCGGCATTGTTTTGGTTTGTACTTCCTGTTATATCGTTTGCCCAAGACTTCAAGCCAGTCAATAAATTGACGGGTGGTTTTGCGGACATCATCGCCACGTTGATTCCTCTCGTGCTTGCTTTGGCACTTTTATTTTTCTTTTGGGGTCTCGCGCAATTCATACACAGCCTCAATCAAGGCGACACGGCGCTTGCTGACGGCAAACGGAAACTGATGTGGGGAGTGATCGCGCTATTTGTCATGGTCTCCATCTGGGGCATCATTTCCTATATGCAAAAATCACTTAAGATAGAAGGGGGTGGCGCTATGGATGTACCCACGGTCAACATTCCCTATTCTCAAACCGAGGGCCTTAATCTATAAGCATTGGAAAAAACGGAGCGCCGTGGCTGTATGTACAACATACGCCACGGCATTTATCCCCTAACTGCACACTTTCACTATTATACTTACGATACTTCCAGCCACAACTACGACACATGTCCATACCGCAGCTTTTCCGACCCACCAGTACTTCCTATCTTCGGAGGAAGATGCATACTCACTGCCTAGCGACATCGCTATCTCCTTCCTTATCTCCTTAACCAGCACTACAATAGATATACCACAAATAAATAATCGCGCAAGTAACGGCCTGCTATGATGCATCGTATGCGCAGTTTGGAGCCAGGGGGGTTCCGCCTCCGGCAACCGGCTGGCCTTCGGTATTGTTGAGTATCATGCGGAGCTTGGGATACACTTTACGCATATCGGTTCGAAGTTGGTTATAGACAGTACTCGTCATAAACTGATCGGCACGCAACACGACACCGTCCACTTCTCCATTGTCTACGATATAAATACCATAATCTCGTATTGCCTGGGCAAGACGACGACCAGGCTCTGAGAGGCCTAACGAATTTATATCGACACTGGCTGGCAAAGCAAACAATGCGCCGTATGGTATATTACCCTGCCATTGAGGCTCGGAGTAACCGTCACGAGTACTTGCAGGCCAGACGATGTCGCCATTACCCATGGAGGGGAACTTGAGGCCGGTCCTCATGGGAATAGCGCCCTGCAACGCATGCTGTATTTTGTATCCAGGAGTATTGACTTCAAACCCGCGCAACAGGCCATGGAACCCTGCCACTCCCGAGGCGCTGACGCCTACCCTCGCCCCACCTGGACGTGTGTGCCCAAGCCCTTCCGTGCTCCACTGACGTCGTATAGAAGCTTTCGGTTCAGTACCAGGTCGCCACGAATAAAATTCATGCGCTGTTTTCGTATCCGGGTCATAGAGGATGATCTGAGAGTCCTCGGTACTTCCGTTGCGCGCATCAGTCGGTACGCGCATGGTGATCGGTATGCCTAAAGGACCATGAGGCCCCACCCACGTGATTGTGCGCGTAGGATCGCTCGCAGCGATCTGGTATATATTGACTCCATATCCGTTGTTGATATTGAATCCCATTGCATGCCCTTTCAACCACGAGATAGTAGAGGGATCCGAGTCAGATGCATACCGGGCTCCTGTTCCAATCGGTCTATGGTGGGCACTGTTTTTGTTGAATGGATTTTTAAAGAGATCATTCTTTGGCGCATCACAAGTTCCACCGCCCGTCTCACGACAATCGGTAGGACAGCTCGTAGTTGTCTCACCAGACTCGCATATACTGTTGCCGCAGACCGGACCGGAGCTTTCAGGTACTTTATGCACTGCCTGCAGCTGCCACATGGCGGTGGCACAGGTCGTATCGCGACAACCACATTTCCAGACGGTATCGACTTTCTGACAGATGTACGCAACATAATATTTGGTCTGATCGCCACTTGGAATACTTATGTTTCCTGTGGCAGTGCCCGGATACCAAAGTTCTGAAAAAAGAGCAGCGCTTGATGTCAGGCTGTAGGACTGCCATCGGGAACCATCCCAAGCATAGCCTTGTTTATAGACATACGTTGTAGCAGAGCCACTTACCTGCACCGTAACACTCGTATCACCACAGGTAACAGTTTTAATCATCAATTCCCGTGCCGCAGAGAAGAGATTATACGCTGCGCCATAGCTTGAAGGCACGGTCACCGTTTTAGAATAAACGTCGGTGCAGGCCGCAGGCGCGGCAGATGCGACAGACCATCCCGTAGCAAAAATAACTGCCAAGATACTTGCAACGGCTAGAGTACGAAAGCTCAGAAAAAATGACGCCATAATTTTGTGTCTTTTTATTGTATATGATGCCCTTTCGGGCATCATAGGCAGGGTGGGGATAAGTATGATATGCCATTTTGCTATACTCTTGTGCATGCATGAAGATACTCGTACGATCGTCGTGTCCGTAGGCGGTTCGCTCATTGTCCCTGAACAGATCGATATCGATTTTCTCAGGCAATTCAAGGAACATATAGTCCGACATACAAAAGACGGTTTCCGTTTCGTGATCATCACCGGCGGCGGCAAAACCGCGCGGCGCTACCAAGAAGCCGGCGGTGCCGTCACACAACTGACTTCGGAAGATCTTGACTGGCTTGGCATACACGCGACCAGGCTCAACGGCCACCTGTTGCGAGCAATCTTTTACGAGATCGCTCATCCGGTCATTATCACCGATCCCGCAAAACTCGCGGAGGTGACGGATGCTCCCGCAGTCATTATCGCTGCGGGATGGAAACCCGGACATAGTACCGACTTCGTCGCTGTCGAGGTCGCAAAACGTCTTGGTGCAAAAAAACTCGCCAATCTTTCAAATATTGATTACGTGTATACTGACGACCCGAAAAAAAATTCAAAAGCGGAACCGATAAAAGAAATTACGTGGAATGATTTTCGCACACTTCTTCCCGACTCATGGGACCCGGGACTTTCAAGTCCATTTGATCCGATCGCGGCAAAAGATGCGCAAGAAGGGGGGATGGAAGTCGCGGTTATGAACGGCAAACAACTCGATGAGTTCGATCATTTCGTCCGCGGAGAACCGTTTGATGGCACCAGGATTTTTTAGTGCCGTACGTTATGTAATAAAACGGCGGACATCGCGTTCGGCTGTTTCGCAACGTTCGATCACCTTTTTGCAGTACGGATTGAAACGGTACACCTCTTCAAAGAGTTTCGTATCGTGTTTAACACTCTCGACGGCATCCATGAGAAAGCCGAACGATACGGTGTCGATGTCGGTGCGCACGAACCCAGCGCGCGCGATGATCTGGCCGATGTAATGCGTCAAAAAAAGTGTCTCCGCGAGCATGCGATCATGTTCGTCCGCGGTCGTAGGCAAAACAACAAGTCCTGCGTCTTCAAAAAACTGTATGGCCGCACGAAACACATCGTCTTGAAGCGTGTGCTCGCTTATGATGAGCCGCAGACCGTCGAGACTATTCCCCTTTTTCTCAAAGCTATATGGCCCGAACATGGGATGCGTCGCGATATAGCTTTTCTCGG
>CAZDRD010000010.1:0-8546 GCA_964507945.1 uncultured Candidatus Saccharibacteria bacterium | reverse complement strand
TTCTCAAAGCTATATGGCCCGAACATGGGATGCGTCGCGATATAGCTTTTCTCGGGCGCGTATTTTTGAAACAGCGAGACCGGGTGCGTCTTTATCGTCGCCACATCCACCAAGATCGTATTCGGTTGGGTACATGGTACGGCGCGAGTAATAATTTCTTCAAGTGCCGAAATAGAAACGGCAAAAATCAGCACATCGCAGGCACACGTTTCCTCAAAATCAAAAAATGACTTCGCATCCGGTTCGTGTTTTCTATCCCATATTTTGATCTGCACATCAGGTAGGTATGTTTCTGCAAGCATGTGCAAAAACTGCCCGAAACTTCCATAGCCCACGATGCCGACCGTCTCGATCATATTACGCAATGCCAAATTTTTTCAGCGCTTCGTCTATCTGCACATATAATTCTTCAACAGTACCGTTGTTTTCAAAAATAAAATCCGCTCGCTTCATGCACGCAGCAATACCTTGCTGTGTTGGATCTTCGGAATGCATTTCACGTTCTTCTTGGATACGAAATGCTTCGAACGAAACGTGGTCAAGCGCGCTTTTACGAGCTATGATGCGCTCGTACCTGACGCGCACATCCGCATCTACCCCAAAAAGATAGGCATCTGGATGACTTTTCAGCTCTTCAACTTCTCCTAACGCTCGCAATGATTCAATAACTGCGTTTTTGCCAGCAGCTTGCGCGCGAGTGTACAGCGTTTTGAAAAGTGCTCCCGATCCATGTTCCCTACGAAATGCGTTAGCAAAATCGGTCATGGTATCGCGGTTTATATCGAGACCATGCTTCTCCATTTCTTCAGTAAAAAAATGACGCGCAGAGTAGTGCGTAAAGCCTTTTTTATTCACAAGATACTCGACGACCGTACCCTTGCCCGCACCAAGCGTACCCGTGATACCGATGAGGATCATAGTTACTTCTTCTTGTTCTTAGTTTTTGCAGGAGCAGTGTTTTGGTTAAACCAATTTGCCATCGGGATAAGGAGAGGTGCCGAGCGGCAGATCGATGAGAACGTACCGACGACGACACCGACCAAGAGTACGAGCGCGAAATTACGCGTCACGTCGGAGCCGATGAAAATGAGCGCGAGGAGCACCAAGACCACCGTGAGAGATGTATTGATGGAGCGCCCGATCGTTTCCGTAATGGCCTGCCCCACTGCCTCGGGAAACGGCTGGTCGATATTGTTCTCTTCATTCAAACGCAGGTGCTCGCGCACGCGATCAAACACGATGATAACGTCATTGACGCAGTACCCCAAAAGCGCGAGCAGGGCTACCACAAACAGCACGTCGACTTGTGCGCCGGTGAAGTGGCATAACGCGGCATAAAAGCCGGTAGGAACGATGATGTCGATGATAAGCATCGCCACCACCGCGATGCCATAGCCGCGACTGGGGACCGGACGGGAGACCTTGCGGAATGCCCATGCGATATACACCATAATAGAAAGCATCACGACGAGTATGGCGACGAGGGCTTTGTTGCCGAGCTCTGAACCGAGCGCCGGACCGATGGTAGCAAATCGATTTTCAGTGAGCGTTGCGGTATTGTTCAAAGACAATGCGGTAAGCACGGCAGTATGTTCATCGGGCGAAAGGCTGTGTGTGCGCAACGTAACGCTGTTAGTACCACTGTTTCTGATTGAGATTTCTCCAAACGAAAGCTTTGTGATTTCCTCTTTAAGCGTCTCAAGATCAGGGCGCGGTGCGTCATAGGTCACTTCGACAAGCGATCCCCCGGTAAACTCGATGGAGAGCGGGAGTCCGAAAAATGCAATCGACGCAACCGACGCCACGAGGATAAGGCCGGTAAGCCAAAAGAAAAATCTGCGGTGATTGATGATAAACATATTATTTAAAGTTGAAACCGCTCGTCATAAGCGCATGCCAGATTCCTTTTCCCTCTTCCGGTACTATAGCAAGCAAGAATACCCGCGACACCGAGACCGCCGAGAACAGGGAGATGATGACACCGAGACCGAAGACCAATGCAAAGCCCTGTACGATCGACGTGCCGATCCAGAAAAGAACGACGGAGGAAATGAGCATGGTCAGATGGCCGTCACGGATCGCAGGCCACGCGCGCGAAAAACCGGCACGCACCGCGGCGCGAGGAGGAAGCCCTTTACGAAGTTCTTCCTTGATACGCTCAAAGATGAGTACATTAGCATCGACCGCCATGCCGATAGAGAGTATGAAGCCAGCGATACCCGAAGCAGACAGCGTGATCGGGATGAGTTTGAAAAATGCGAATGAAATGACGACGTACATCGCGAGTGCGACCACTGCCACCAAACCGGGCAGACGATACCACAAGATCATGAAGAGCCCCACAAGCCCGAGGCCGATGATTCCCGCTTTAGTGCCTTTTGCCAATGTCTCACCGCCGAGTGTCGCACCAACCGTTTGACTTGACGCAAGCGTGATAGGGACCGGCAACGCGCCGATGTTGAGATTGCGTACCAGTTCACGCGCTTCTTCGGGAGTAAACTTGCCGCTGATCGTTGCCTGCCCGCCTTCGATCGCTTCCCGTATCACCGGTTCGGAGAGAAGCTGTCCGTCGAGGAAGATCGCGAGTTGTTCGCCCACATGTTCGCGCGTGATCTTGCCGAAAAGTTCCTTTCCGTCTTCGTTGAATGTCAACACTACGATGGATTCCGCGATCCCACCTTGCGGCGCACGGAATTCCAATTGTGCATGAGTGAGATAGCGGCCCGTCAGTCCCGTCACGGCATAGCGCTCCTCGCTCGATGATGCAGCCGTATTTTTAACCAATTTGAATTCCAAGACCGGCGTCGCGCCGATGAGTTCGATCGCCTTATTGATGTCCGTGACGCCGGGAAGTTCTACGATAAGGCGTTCGCTCGAGGTCCCTTGCGAGAATACGCTTGCGGACTCGGACTGTACCAAGGGTTCGGAAACACCAAAGAGATTGACTCTTCGCTCGATCACGTCACGCAATGCCCGCATCGCTTCCGGTACTTCTTGACGGCTTAAAGAAGATGTGTCTGCTTCATAGGTCAATTGCGTACCCCCCACCAGATCGAGACCGTATTTGAAAGGAAACCGCGCGCCTGGCGCCTGGCTTACATACACAAAATAGCCGACCAGTAGACCGGCTATGATAAGCGCGAGGGCCCCGAAACGTATCTGCAACATGCACCCCAGTATAGCTGCTTTTATAAGTTATGCAATATGAAAGTCTTGCCTGCGCTTTCGCGTGCCACTATACTGAAGGTATTATTTTAGACAATATAATTAACATGCTCCAAAGAATTCTAAGGACGCCTTTTTATCTAGCTATAGTTGTCCTGCCCATCATGTTGCTTGCCGTATGTATGTACGCAGGCACACTCCATGCCCAAACGGCGCCCACGATTCCGGCCGAAGGCGCGCTCGGCGCCCCATGTCCTATTGTCAATTCAGGCGACAGCATCCCTACCGGATTTGGAGCTCCGTATAACCTTTTTTCAAGTTCGAAAGAACTTCTGTTTAAACCATTTTGTACCAGTAGTGGATTTGTCGCACGATTCGGATATGACACCGCCGGCACTGTTGCCATATACCGCTCAGGGTACCGTTGGGACGGCACCAGATGGAGTTCGATGAGCTTTTCTGCTGATGGCGGCATCACGTCCGGCTCATACATCATTGGCAAAGCGAAATCATCAACTCAGCGATATGCCACCACGACCAACACCACATTTATCGCATTCACCTGCACATACGTCGGCAGCGCATGGAAATGCGGCTGCAGAGATACTTCATGCGCCACGCCCTATTGGCAGATCCAGAGCGCCAACAATATTTTCGCATGGGATGTCGCTGTGACCACGTCTTTGTCTTCAGTGGAGAAAGGCAAGGGATTCAACGTCACTTACACCAACAACGGTGATCAGCCGATATCTAACTGTCCAGGAAAAGCATGGCTTGAGTATCAGTCTGGATCAAGCTGGAAAAAATTCTCTCTGAAGCCGGTCAATGTGACGTCGACCTCCTGCCTGTCAACACTCCTCGCGGCGGGTTCTCATTGGACCGTATCGTTTGTCTTGCCTTCGAGCGCAACAGCGGGTACGTGGCGCGCCGTATATGGCACGGATTCCAGCCATACCTTCTATTCTCCCAACTTCACGTTAACTGCGGGTTCCTGTACGAGCAATTGCGAACCGCCACCACCAAACAATCCGCCAGGAAAATAGCGTAGCGAACGTATTTTGAATTCCCTCTCTTTACGCGCACAAGACATCTTCTACAATGTTGACTCGCGGGCTTTCCGTATAGTCAACGACGCTTTGGCATTGATAACGATCATTGCCATACTTGGGGTGGTGTTTGAAACGGTACCGTCATTCGTGCCCTATTTACCCCTACTTACCACAATCGAGTACGTTGCAGTGGGCATATTCACGATCGAATATATCGGCAGGATCATCGCCAATTACGGGCATGTACGTAAATATATATTCGGTTATTTCGGTATCATCGACCTCTTGTCCATCGTACCGACCTATTTTATGCTCACTAACTTTCTCTTTCTCAAGTCAGTACGCATTCTGCGTATCCTGCGACTGCTGCGCATGATCCGGCTTGCGAAACTTTCCCGCACACAGGACGAGGCACTTGATGAACCCGAGACAAAAACGCATCTGTACAAGATGTCGGTACGTATTTATTTCCTTGCACTGTTTTCATCAGTGACGATATTCGGCACACTCATGTATATCGCGGAAGGATACCGCCCTGAATTCGCGAGCATTCCCTTGGGTATGATCTGGGCGGCAAAAGTATCGCTTGGGGGCGTCGCGCAACACATGCCAGAAACCACGATGGGTGATCTCATCACGATCGCGGCGCGATTCAGCGGACTTGCGCTTTTCGGTCTTATGATCTCGATTATCGGCGGGTCACTGCGATGGATGCTCTTTGGCACTCAGGAAATAGAGTCGGCAGCATATTCATCTCCGGTACGTAATTGATACAAGGTGAGCAGGTTTTTGAAAAGCATCGCAACGGTGACCGGACCGATTCCTCCCGGCGTTGGCGTTATAAGGAGGGCTTTTTCTGCGCATGCGGGATCGGCGTCACCCGCGATTTGACCTTCGGCTTCACTGGTGCCTGCATCGAGTATGATGACGCCTTCTTTGATCATGTCGGGTTTGAGCAGTCCCGGCGAACCGGCTCCGAGGATGATGATGTCCGCGTCACGGGTGATAGGAGTGATGTCGATGACCTGTGCGCTCGCATTTTGAACATGTGCACCCATGCGTTCCACCCAAATGGTCACCGGCGCGCCCACGAGCCTTCCTGCACCTATGACCGCGATCTTTTTCCCCGTCACCGAATGGCCGTAATGTCTCAGTATTTCCTGAACGGCACCGACGACCGGCGGAAGTATGGGAAGCTTGTTGTCCCGAAATTGCGCATAGGCCGTAGTGCCGAGTACGTCGACATCGTGGGTCACCGGCAGGATATGATAGACATCCTCGGCAGTAATGCGCGCCGAGAATGGCGTCTGTACGATGATGCCATCACTTGTCTTGGTAAGGTGCAGGATTTTACCCAAGAGCACATCTGCCCCCTCCATGGGCTTGAGACGTTCGACGAGCATTTGGACGCCTATCGATTCGGCAAATCGCATCTTTGCCCGGACAAACCGCTCTACAACCGGATTGTCTTCGGTGATAATGTCGGTCAGCACGAGCGAAAGCCTTTTTCGTCGTATTTCTTCCCGAAGCGACTCTCCGATCTGATCCGCAATGAGTTTTCCTTCTGCAAGCATCTGTTAGTTATACCAGATTCTCTCATTACTTAGAAGTCTTATCGTTTGTACCATTCCTTCAGCGCTTGGATACCTTCTTCAAGATTGATGGTCGGCTGCCACCCCAAAAGCGTCTTGGCCTTAGTAGTATTTGCGACACAACGCAATGGTTCGATACGGGGTGCGACACGGTCGGTAGGACCGCCAATGATCGCTGCGATGTCATTGACCGATGTTTCAATGCCGCTTCCGATATTGATCACTTCTCCGCTTTTGACCGTCTCACTCGTAGCTGCACGTATGTTGGCAGCCACGACATCGGCCACATGCACGTAATCGCGCGTATTGGTGCCATCGCCCGTGATCGTCAGCGGTTTGTCTTGCGCATAGAGATCAATAAACTTGCCCACGACCAGCGCATACGCTCCGGCAGGATCAAAATTCGGGCCATATACATTGAAATACCGCAGCGACACGGTCGGCACATCGTATAGTTGCGACCATAAGGTATGCATATGCTCGCCGATGTATTTATGCAAACCGTATGGACTTTTCGGCTGAGCAGCGAGTTCTTCGTAGAGAGGCATCGTCTCATGATCGCCATAGACGGCAGCGGACGAAGAGAAGATTACCTTTTTGACCGTGGCACTGCGCGCAGCTTCGAGTACATGGAGCGTACCATTGACATTGACATCATGCGTCGTAACCGGATCGTCGATAGACCCTTGCACTCTCGGCAAAGCCGCCAGATGAAAAACGTAATCAGCTCCCTTGAAAATATCCTTGAGCTTTTCACCGTCCCGTATATCAACGTCATGAAGCGTGGCATTGTGATTGATGCGCGATTCGATCCTGCTGCCCATGAAATTATCAATGACATGCACTTCAAAACCCTGCTCAAGCAGTTTGTCGGTCAGATTGGAGCCGATAAAACCCGCTCCACCAGTGACGATCGCCTTTTTCATATGTGGGGCAATTATACAGAAAATTCGGAGGAAGGCAAAATTCAAACTCCGCTGCGGGAGACGAGCGTGCGGATGGTCTTGAGTGCTATTTCGATATCGAGCACCAATGATCGATTTTTGAGATAGTACAAATCATGTGAGAGTTTGTTTTTCGTTTCTTCGATATCAACACCATGATGCGGATGTCCTTCATGATAGATCTGTGCCCATCCCGAAAGGCCGGGCGTGATGAGGCTGCGCGTCGGATAATACGGTATGGCTTGGGTATACGAAGCCACCGCCTGTGCAAACTCTGGGCGCGGGCCGATGAGCGAGTACGATCCGGTGAGTACATTCCACAACTGCGGCAACTCATCGATGCGCCACCTACGCAAGAAAGCCCCAACTCTCGTCACTTCGTTTTTCATGTCAGCGTTCCATACGCCGCCGTCATTGAAACGCATCGTCCTGAATTTGATAAGTCGCAATGGCTCGCCGTATCGCCCAACCCGCACCTGCACGCTGGTGAGCGGCCCCCTGTCTTCGAGATAAATAGCAAGCGCGACGAAAGGAGTCAGCAGCACGGTCGGTATGCCGAGTATGATGGCACCCATGATATCGGTGGCGCGATGAAAAATGTTATACATGATCCTTGGGCGCGTGGTGAGGTGTTCAAGAAACCACGTGTGATCGAGCATGGAAAGCGGGATACGACGAAAGATCTGCTCGTACAAACGTAGCGTATCGAGAAAAACGAAGTCTTTCTCCTCATATAAAAGCGCATAGAGGACCGGCAGCACGACGTGCGTCTTTTCGTTACGAGTATCCGCGACGATCGTCGTGATATTTTCCCGTGCGATAATAGTCCGAAGGTCCTGCTCTATATCGTTCATCGAGGCAAGCTTGGTAGGATTTATTCGATGGGTAAAATGGAGACCGTAGCGCGCATTGTCGTTGATCTCAAGGGACAACTCATCCGCTTCTTTTCCTTCGCTAATAAGCAACGCATGCTCCGGTTCACGCACTCCCATGCGCGTCGCCAAAAACAGCCTCCACAAGAGCACCAATATCCATGAGATGATAAGATAGATGAAGAGTATCGTTTTTGGCGTAATGCCAAAATACGGAATCAGAAAGAAAAAGAGTGCCGCGATGACGACATTGACAATCAACGTTTTAATGATCAGTTCGGGAAGGCGCTGCTTGAAGAGGACCGTGTGCCGATCGTACAATCCCGCGATAAAGAAAACGAGTATCCAAACCGCAAATAGTATGGCAAATGGCACGAGGTGCTGTTCAAAAAGCGAAAGCAGGGGTACCTCAAGATATCGAACTACAAGCGATAGCCACAATGAAAAAACGAAAACCACCAAGTCTCCACACAGCAAAATGAAGGATTCGCCTCTTGAAAACATTGACATAAGTTGTACCTTATACTACACAACTGAGACAGTTACGCAATAGCGAACCATTTGTAATGAAAATCTTACTACTTATCACAAAATCCAATTGGGGTGGCGCACAACGCTATGTATTTGACCTTGCCACTCATCTTCCAACCGATAGATACGAGGTGACGGTCGCACTTGGCGGAACCGGCGAGAAAGGAGCGGCGACCGGAATGCTCGAACGGAAATTACATGACACAGGCGTACGCACGTTGCGCGTCAAAAACTTTATGCGCAATATGTCGCTGCCACAAGACGTGCGAGCATTTTTTGAAGTGTATGCTCTGCTTCGCAAGGAACGACCAGATGTCATCCATGCAAACAGCTCAAAGGCGGGAGGCATCGGCATGCTGTGCGGATTTCTTGCAAGAGTACCCGTACGGGTTT
>CAZDRD010000009.1:11334-13965 GCA_964507945.1 uncultured Candidatus Saccharibacteria bacterium | reverse complement strand
GCGTATGCGTTCCCGTTTCGACACTCAGTCCAATTTCGATACCCAGGGCCTATTTTTTGGTTTGAAGTTTTTGGCAGTGCTCATGGGTCTCTTCGCGCTTGCCTATGGTGGGGGACAGTTGGTGGGCGAGCGGGTGTTCGGATCCGATATGTCCGAGCAAAACGCGGACGAGGTACTTGCACAGGCGCGTTTGCATCACGAATTGATCGCGAGCGTCAAAGAAGCGGCGAAGATCTGGCAAGAAGATGACGATCTCGATGGTGCGCCGCGGGGTACCGACCCTGTCCTTGCCATCGCTTCGGAGGTGACACCGGCTACCTCGGCACGCGCGTTTCTCGTGGCCGACGTGGTCACGGGTCAAGTATACATACAAAAACAAGCGACGCAGAGACTCCCCATCGCTTCGGTGACCAAACTTATGACGGCCATGGTTGCGGGTGAACGCATTGCTGCCGATACGTATGTGCGCAATGAGGCCGACGGGGAATACTATCGTGCGTCGGATCTGATCTACCCGCTTTTTTTGCGCTCGGACAACATCGTCGCTGATTCGCTTGCCGATGCACATGATCGTGCGGCATTCTTGCAGGCGATGAACGACAAAGCTGCCGCGCTCGGTATGCGCCAAACGCGTTACGATGATCCATCCGGTATATCGGCAGGCAATGTCTCGACCGCCGCCGATCTGTATCGGCTTGCGCAGTATTTATATTTCAAGAAACGTCCGCTGCTCGATATAAGTCAGGAAGAGCGCGCGACGGTCACGACACGCTCCGGCAGCAAGCTCATCATGAGCAATCAAAATCATTTCGCGCGGGACAGCCATTTCATTGGCGGCAAGCTCGGATTTACCGAAGCGGCGCTTCAAACGTCCGTGGGATTATTTTCCGTCAATATTGCCGGACGTCCGCGCACGGTCGCTGTGGTGGTGCTCGGTTCGTATGACTGGAAACAGGACACCCATACGCTTTTGTCGTGGTTTGAAGATGCGGCCTCGCCTCTGCCTCAGAAAACCCAAGCGCTCACCAAGCTGTGATACAATACCCCCATGCCCGGGGTAACCATTCGATCTCCGATCTCAAAAGAAGTGCGTACCGATCTGGCGATGCATTCCGAGCTTGTCGCATCCCTCCTCAATGCGCGTGGTATACAGACGCAAGAAGATGCCGCGCGTTTTCTTGCCCCTGATTACGAGCGCGATACGCACGATCCGTTTCTTTTGAAGGATATGAATCGTGCGGTGGCGCGGATCACGGCCGCAGTTGAAGGTGGCGAACATATCGTCATTTACAGTGACTATGACATGGATGGGATTCCGGGTGCGGTCGCGCTTGGTGATTTTTTCAAAAAGATCGGATATGAACATTATTCGCATTACATCCCGCATCGCAACCGCGAAGGGTTCGGTCTCAATATCTCGGCGATCGAACATCTTGCCAAGCGTGGTGCGCGGGTCATCATTACGATCGATCATGGTATCGGTCATGTAGAAGAAGTGCAGCACGCCCAGGATCTCGGCATAGACGTGATCGTTACCGATCATCACCTGCCGCACGAAACGCTTCCGGCTGCCTATGCGGTCGTCAACCCGAAGCGTCCTGATTGCGCGTATCCGGAAAAGATGCTCTGCGGCGCCGGTGTCGCTTTCAAACTCGTGCAGGCGCTCGTGCGTTCGGGCACATGGGACATACCGCCCGGATGGGAGAAGTGGCTTCTCGATATGGTGGGCATGGCGACGATCGCTGATATGGTGCCGCTTACGGGCGAGAACAGGGCATTTGCATATTATGGACTCGTCGTGTTGCGCAAATCGAGACGTCCCGGGTTGCGCGCCCTCCTTACGCAAGCGAAAGTCGATCAACGTATCCTCACCGAAGACGATATCGGTTTCTCGATCGCGCCGCGCATCAATGCCGCATCGAGGATGGGTATCCCCATGGATGCGTTCGAGCTGCTTGCCACCGACGACGACCAAAAAGCAGCGACGCTTGCAGCGCACCTCAATACCATAAACAACGAACGCAAAGGCCATGTCGCGGCGATAGCGAAAGAAATAAAAAAACGCATCGGGCTTTTGGGCGATGTGCGCGACGTCATCGTCATGGGCAATCCTGCATGGAAGCCATCGCTTTTGGGACTGGTCGCCAGTTCCGTTGTCGAAGAATACAAACGTCCCGTTTTTTTATGGGGACGCGAAGAGGGTACGACGATCAAGGGTTCGTGTCGGTCGGATGGTTCGGTGAGCGTCGTTGCGATCATGACGCATGCCCGCGAAGCGTTCATCGAATACGGCGGCCATGTCGCTGCAGGAGGATTTTCGATCAAAGATAATATGGTGCACACCCTCGAACAAGCGCTCGTCGAAGGGTACGCAAATATTCCACATGATGCGGCTGATGCTGAAAAAGTGATAGACGCACGGCTCTCGCTTGGCGAGGTGAACGCTGCGACGTGTCGGGATATCGTGCGGCTCGCGCCGTTTGGCGAAGGCAATCCGAAACCAGTCTTTTTATTTGAAGGAGTGACCATCGAAAACATAAAGAAATTCGGCAAAAGCAATGAACACCTCGAATTGACGCTTACTGACCTTCATGGCGACCATGCAACGGCGATCGGTTTTTTCATGTCTCC
>CAZDRD010000009.1:0-11234 GCA_964507945.1 uncultured Candidatus Saccharibacteria bacterium | reverse complement strand
GGGCCTTCGGGAGCGGGAGCGTTTATCACCGATATCTCGGGCAACGTCATCGCGGAGGTTTCAAAATTTCTCGGCGTTCGCACCAATAATTTTGCCGAATATGAAGCAGTCGCACTTGCGTTTGCGGAGATCAAAAAAAGGTTCGGCACGCGCACCAAGGAATTGGAAGTGGTCGTATATCTCGACAGTCAGCTCGTTGCGCGGCAGCTTTCGGACGAATACCAAATAAAAGAAGAAACGCTTTTTTCGCAGTACATCAAGGTGCACAATTTCCTCGTAAAAGATTTCCCGAACGTCTCATTCATACACATTCCCCGCGAGCAAAACAAACAGGCCGATCGCCTCGCCAACGAAGCGATGGATAAGGGTGAATAACCATTTCCGCAACGTATTTGCATTGCCAGCCTGTTTCACGTATGAATAGCTGGTGTCGCGGCATATCTTTTGGGTCGTTATCACGGGGTTTTTCATAGGCGTGCTCTGGCGCTCGTTTTTTGATTGGGGTAGTGCGGCGATAGCGTTCGTGTTCTTTTGCGCCATATGCGTATTGCTCTATGCGTTACTTTCCGGAGTGCTCACAGAACGAAAATTGTTTCTCATCGTGACGGTTGCTTTATGTGCGGTGGGTGGCGGCATGATACGCTTTGCGATCAATGATGTGCGACATCGTGCAGACCCAGAGCTTGCGGCACATGTGGAGAGGATGGTCGTGCTTGAAGGCGTCGTGCGTGACGAGCCGGAAGAACGTGATACGTACACGCAACTCACGATCGAAGTGCGGACGATGGGTCATGAGCGCGTGCCGGTATCGGATCGTGTGCTCGTATACGCGCCGCACTATCCGCAACTGCGCTATGGCGACCAGGTAGAAATCTCCGGTACATTGAAACGACCTGAAGTGATACAAGAAAAAGACGGACGTATTTTTCTCTACCCAGAATATTTAAAAAAAGACGGCATACACTTTCTTATAAAATATCCAAAAATAATCATCCACGCCCATGACGAATCTTGGTCGCTGCGTGGCGCGCTTTTTTCTTTGAAACAGAGGTTTCTCGATGCGCTCAAAGCGACGTTGCCCGAGCCGCAGGTGTCGCTCTTGGGAGGGTTGGTCGTCGGCGCAAAAGAAGCATTGGGCAAAGATCTACTCGACACGTTTCGCGTTGCGGGAGTGGTGCACATGGTCGTGCTTTCAGGATACAATGTCTCGATCATCGCGCGATACGTCATGAGCGCGCTTGCGTGGCTACCGCGTACCGTGGGGTGGGGAGTCGGTAGTATCGCGATCATCTTGTTTGCGCTACTCACTGGCGGATCGGCTACGGTCGTGCGCGCCAGCATCATGGCACTTCTGGTGCTTGTCGCGCAGGCAAGCGGTCGCAAGTTCGATGCTCTGCGTGCATTGTTCGCCGCGGCGTTTGTCATGGTCCTTCACAATCCGCGTATTCTCGCCTTTGATCCTTCGTTTCAGCTTTCATTTTTGGCAACGCTCGGTCTGGTCGTCTGTGCGCCTCGGTTTGAAGAATGGTTTTCGTTTCTTCCCACAAAACTTGGCCTGCGCGAGGTCGTTGCGGCGACGTTTGCTACCGAACTGTTCGTGCTGCCGTTTCTTTTATGGATGACCGGCACGTTTTCGGTCGTCGCACCGCTGACCAATGTGCTCGTGTTGTGGTTGGTGCCCGTTACTATGGGAGTGGGCGTCCTCCTCGGCGGTATCGCCATGCTCTCTGTCGCGCTTGCCTATCCGCTCAGTATTATCGCCTACCTGTTACTTTCGTATCAATTGTGGATCATTACACACATCGCCTCATTGCCATTTGCTGCGATGCAATTGCCCGCGATTCCCTTATGGGTTGTGACGATCGTGTATGGAGCACTTATGCTTGGAGCGTATCGAATCGCTTCGAAACGACTTCCCAGTTGACGTGCGCGAAATACGCGTCGAGGTATTTTTGTTTTTCCGATGGGGCGTAATCGAGCAGGTACGCATGTTCCCAATGATCGAGCGCAAAAATGACGCGTGCGCCTGCGAGTTGCCCGATCTGATGATCTTCCACCCAAACATGATGGAATTGTCGGCTCACGGGATCATAGTCCAAAAGCGACCAGCCCGGCCCGCGACCAGAGAGGTGTGTGAATTCCTCGTACCACATATCGTAGCTGCCAAATTGTTTTGCGAGCAAGGAAAAAATCTTCATCTCTGCCGTCATGCCATGCGTGCCGCCTTCGAGTTGCTCGAAGTAAAGCTCATGGAGGCGCATCCCATTCCATTCAAACCCAAGCCGTTTGCGCAATTCGCCAACGATATACGCATTGCTCGCATCGGACGACAGCCGTGCAAGCTCGGTCGTAAGCAGGTTAGTGTTTTTGACGTAGCCTTCGTAAAGTCCCAGATGCGCGTCTATCTGCTTCTGCGAGATGCCCTCGATCGGTGGGATGGAAAATGTTCGTGCTTGATATTGCATACGTGTATAGGTGAAATATAAAGATATGCTTACTGTACCATGGGATCGGATGCAAAAACAGTGAAGCGTATTGAACCCGCTTTCGTTTCCGTGGTACAGTGTGGATATGAATGCGTTTATATTTTTTATCGTGATCGTAGCGGTCATAGGGGGCGCGTTTTGGTATGCCAATAAAGATGACCTGAGCCAGCCGAAAGCGGCATATTGCGCACATATCCAGGCGCTTCAATCGCAGGAGGATTATGAGCTTTCGTACGGCGAGCGTGCAAAAGCGGTACTGAAGGGTTGCCTTTAAGATACATGCAAAAGAAAAAATTGGACAAGCGTGCGTCACTTGCTCTTGAAGCATTGCGTTTGCATAAAAAGCATAAGGGTAAATTGCAGGTGTCGGGATTCCGTCCGCTGACGCGCATCGCCGATCTCAATCTCGTCTACACACCGGGCGTTGGCGCGGTTTCAAGCTATGTCGCCGAGCACAAGAATGAAGCGCGCGAGTACACGCTCAAGGGGCGTACGATCGCGGTCGTCTCGGACGGTTCCGCGGTGTTGGGGCTTGGCAATATCGGTCCTGAGGGTGCACTTCCCGTCATGGAAGGCAAGGCGCTTTTGTTCAAGACGCTCGCAAACGTCGATGCGTTTCCGATCGTACTTTCGACTCAGGATCCGGATGAGATCATCGAAACGGTCGTACGCATCGCGCCCACATTCGGAGGGATCAATCTCGAAGACATCGCTGCGCCCAAATGCTTTTATGTAGAAAAAAAATTACAGGAAGCGCTTGGCATACCCGTCATGCATGACGATCAGCATGGTACCGCGGTCGTCGTCCTTGCCGGACTCATCAATGCGATGAAGGTGGTCAGAAAAAATATACATAAATCACGTGTCACTATCATGGGGGCGGGTGCGGCCGGTACGGCGATCGCCTATCTTTTGCTGCGCTATGGAGTAGGGGACGTCGTCGTGCTGGACCGGGGTGGCATCATTGCAAAAAGCAGAACGGATCTTGGCGCTGACAAGCGGACGCTTGCAGAAGCGACCAACAAAGAAGGACGAAATGGCGGCGCACTCGAAGCGCTCGCCGGTGCGGATGCGGTTGTCGGTGTTTCAGGACCCGGCACTATTAAACCCGAATATATCCGCGTCATGGCGCAGCGGCCTATCGTTTTTGCACTTGCAAACCCGACCCCTGAGATCATGCCCGACGAAGCCAAAAAGGCGGGCGCGGCAGTCGTTGCCACAGGCCGTTCCGATTTTCCCAATCAGATCAACAACGCACTAGTCTTTCCTGGAATATTCCGTGGTGCGCTCGATCACAACGTTTTAAAAATCACCGATGAGATGAAACTCAATACCGCAAAAGCACTCGCCAAACTCACCAAGGCACCGACCAAAGAAAAAATCATCTCCTCGATTTTTGATAAGCAGGTCGCGAAGGCTGTCGCTTCCGCCATTGCGTAATGTTTGTCGCGCTATTGCTCTTTCGTGGTTGGTGTGCCTTTTACGCGCGAAAAGAATGAACAATCGAATCCTTTGGTGGTGTCTGAAAGATGACCTCGGTCTATGACGGGAAAGTATGAATCTTTCGATGCGATTTGATCTCTGAGAAATGTTTCATACTGTTCTTTGGTGATACCTCCCGGGTTGGGGGGAACACCTTGCGTTCGGACACCGACCCCGACGACGATGATCGTGACACCGGCGTCTTTCAATATCTTGGCATACTGGACCGATTGTGCCATGGAGTCTTCGCGTGTCCAGTACAGGAGATTGCCATTGCTGTCGTAGTATTTATGCGTCCCCGGGCAATAGATGCGGTTGCCGGAAAGATCCGAACATTCATTGGTTTCGCCGTCGGTAATGACGACGACGAAGTCCGGTGCGTTAGCCCTCCCGTGTGCCATCAGTTCATTATAAGACCGTATTAAGCCACCTGGCATGTTGGTGTCGCCGCCGATCGCGGGATTGTTGTAAGAAAAGTTCACCGCTTGTTTGATCGCGGTAGCGTCGGTCGAAAGGCCGATTTGTAGATTGGAAAGGGCATAAAACCATGTGACGCCTATCTTACCCAAGGTCGGACTCAGTTCGATATTGTCCGCGATCAGGTTGGCCGCATTGACGCTATCAGTGCGGTCTTGTCCGCTGAGGCTTGTCGATACGTCCAAACTCAGGACGATGTCATAGGCCGCGCATCTTGTAGAGACTTCACGATCGGCATAACTTACCTCAAGCGTCCGATTGACCCGTTTCTCGGCTGTTATATTGATGGTATTGTATCCGGCCGCAGTAATCGTCGTCGTACCCGGCTGGGTGGTCTTGTCCACCTCTACGACAGTCGACTGCGTGCCATCATCATTGAGTAGGGTAAAGGTCGATTTCTGTTGGTTCCCCACGGTAAACTTCTGTCTGCCACAGTAGATGCTTGTGGATTTGGTGGGATTGAAAGCGTCGAATTTCCGATCCCAATACATTGCGCATTCGATCCCTGCGTTGGAGTTATTAAGCGCGTCAAGGGATTCACTACTGAAGGAAAGAAACTTGTGTTGCTTGTACAGCGAATCGGCAAGGTTGACGGTGATCGCTAAAAGAAAACCGATGGAGAGTATGGCAAAAAGGAGGATGAAACCTCGTCCATATTTTGTGTGGTCATTCATAACATACGCATGAAATTATTGCTCTTTGAACTGAGGAATACCTGCGTGTTGTGCGAAGTACTCGCAGTTAAAAATCTTCACCACGTCGATCAGATTGTCGAATGAAGCGATACTATGATACATCTTATCAGAAGTAATATATTGCGTCATCTCGTCCTCGTAGGAGAGATGATGTACCGGATCTTTTTTTCCTTCAAGCCCGACGCCTACCACGATGATCTTGATGTCAGCGTCACGGGTTTTTTTCGCTTCATTTTCCCATTGAAGCGTACTGGGATACGGATAGTTGGTTGGTATGTCATCTTCTGTAAAACCCGGACATATCGCGGCATCGCCATTTGCGTTTGCACACTTGGTCGCTTCGCCATCGGTGATAAACAAGAGGTAGCGGGGCGTATTTGGCCTTGCGTTTTTCTGGAGCTCCATCCTGCCTTTTATGGTTCCGCCAGCGCTTGCAGTACCATGTTCACGCGGAGCGTAGAGTCCTGTCGTGATCGAATTTTTAATAGCGTTAGGGTCTGAAGAAAGGGGAAGAAATTGCTGAGCGTAGTGATGAAATACAATGGTACCAAGACGTGCTTTGGTGGGTGCTACTACCAGACCGTCGACGATCGCGCGCGCCGCATCGTTGAGCTGAGCGCGCTCTGTATTGTCGATACTATCAGAGGAATCAAGGACGAGCATGACATCGAACGCGTCACACGTTTTCAGTTGCGATGTGTTAGGGTATGCCACGGCAAATGAGCGACTCACTCGCTTTTCCGAAGCAGCATCGGCAGTATTATATCCATCAGCCTTGATGGTCGTCGTACCCGGCTGGGTGGTCTTGTCCACCTCGACGACAGTCGACTGCGTCGCATCATCATTGAGAAGCGTGAATTTAGAGATCGTCTTTCCGCCGACTTTGAAACTTTGCCGTCCGCAAGTGATCGTACTTTCCTTGTCTATACTGAAAGAGTCATGCATGCGATCCCAATACATCGCGCACTCAAGTCCCGCATTGGAGTTATTAAGCGCGTCAAGGGATTCACTACTGAAGGAAAGAAACTTGTGTTGCTTGTACAGCGAATCGGCAAGGTTGACGGTGATCGCTAAAAGAAAACCGATGGAGAGTACGGCAAAAAGCAATATGAAGCCACTCTTCTTTTTGACGACCGCTGAATCTCTTTTGAGCATAGTTAAAAATGACCACGATTTCATACAGACATTATTGCCAATTGAAAAGATGATCTTTTAGAGTGATCGAATAGGGTACGTTTTTTTGTGTCCACGATACGATGACGGTCACTAACACTTCGTCGGCATTGGGGTTGACCCCTCCGGTCTGTGGCGTAACTCTGATCTTTCGTTCAAATATGGTTTGTGCCCAAGTGCTATTGTATCCGTATACAGAAAAACTCGAATTAAATCTTGAAAGCAGACAGGTAGAGCCACTGCACGGCTGCACTCTGGCGGCAACGTTGGTGTTTGAGAGCGTCTCTATGGTGCAAGTAGCAGTGATGCAATTGTTGAGATTGGTAAGCCAAGGTTGCTGAGAAAGGAGGTTGCTGGTGCGGGTGTTGCGTATGAATTCAAGGCCTTCTTGCGCGAGGTATACCGCCGTAATGCGATCTGCAGAAGTATTTGAGAAATACACACTTCTCGCTAGCAAGGAAAGCGTTGCTGCAACCGCAATGGTAAAAAGCACTACCGCGATAAACGACTCGATAATCGTAAATCCTTTTTTGTTCATAGTATGCATAGTTATGGCGTTGTATCGGGCAGCCTTTGGGTCATGCTTGTTTGAATGTTAAAGCTCGACAGGACTTTGTTATTTTGCATGATATTGCCCGCAAGCACGATAACGGCATAGGGTTGGATTGTATCGGTAGTGACTGCGCCTTGTATATACACGCGAAAATGAGTGATGTTGATGTCCGAAGAAGTGATACGCACCCAGGGATTAGTGGGGGCAGTACCCACCCTCATTTCCATATAGCCGGTATCGGATGTAGATATGTAGCGATACTGTATTTGCGTGCCGGTTTGATTGAGAAATGCAAAACTCGTCGCACCATCATTGGCGTCTGGGATGCCAGTATAAGGATTGGCCTTATACGCGCAATCGCGCGGCACGGTGAGCAAACCGGCCCCGATATCGCAATGATACATATAGCCGGTGCGCATCAGGCGCGCCATGCTGTCGACCGCAAGGTTGAGATTGTCCAAGGTCGAATAGATCGCTTCGCCGCGCCGCGCCGCGCCTTGCAAGTGAACCATCGAACCGATGGCAGCGACTGTGATGATGAGAAAGATCGACACCGCGATCAGAAGTTCGATGAGGCTGAAGCCGTTGCGGTGTTCTTTACTTAATGAAAGAGCATTCATGATATTTATAATACCGTTACTTGTCCGGTCGTCCAAAACTGGATTTGTCGCGTGTTTTGCTTGGGCGATTGTATCGTGATCGTGAGGTACGATGCGCCGGTCGCGCCGTTGCCGGCGATACTGGCACTGACAAACGGCCGCTGATATGCCACCGATGCGTTATTGAGCGATGTGGTGCAGGTTGTGGCGTTGGTACACATACTCGATACAGTATAGCCACTCAGGAGTGTAAGCGTCTTGATCGTTTGATCGCCAGCGTTGTATTTGCCATCTGGGTTGGGTGGGGTCTTTGGCTCGCCAAAAAAGACTATCGCATTCGAACCTTTGACAAAATACACCCCAACGCTCTGATACGTGAGAGTCGGCCCGAATGTTTTTGTCGAAATGGCATACGTCTGCGCTTCTCGGGCCAGGGTCGCTATTTTGTATGCTTCACCCTCCAGTTCGACATGGTCGGTTGAGCCGCGCATATTGATAAGCAGCAGGGTAGTCATCATCACCGAAATACCGATCACGACCAACATCTCGATGAGTGAAAAACCGGATTGCGCTGTAGGCTTGGAGGGCATCGTGTAAGGAAAGTATAACGAAAAAAAGCCTTTTCGGCGCATGTTTATGCACAGGGAGATATTCTGCTATACTCACGTCCTATGTGGAACAGGATGCTGCTTCTTTTTCTCGTGTCCGCGTTGTGCGTCTGCACGGTCGTAGGATATGTATATATCTCGCATCGGGAGCATTATCTCACCGTCGCGTTTCTCGATGTGGGGCAGGGTGACTCCATATATATAGAAGCACCCGATGGTGCTCAACTACTCATCGATGGCGGCAATGGCAAAGCGGTATTGCGCGGTTTGGGCTCGGTCATGCCGTTTTTTGATCGTTCGATAGATGTCGTCATCGCGACACATCCGGACGAAGATCATATCGGTGGCCTCCCCGAAGTATTCAAGCGGTATCGTGTGGGGACGTACATCGACCCGGGACTCAATGATCACAGTGCGACCTACGAGACGATACTGCATCAGGTGAGCGATGCACGTATTCCGCATCTCGTCGCAACAAGAGGTATGCGTATTCCGCTTGACAACGACGTATTCCTCGACATCTTGTTTCCTGATCGCCCGCTTGAAGGGGTGGACACCAACACTGCTTCGGTGGTTGCGCGTCTGACCTATGGCACTACCTCGTTTCTTCTGACGGGCGATTCACCACAGGCGATCGAGCAGTATCTCGTCGCGCTCGATGGTCCAGCACTCAGGAGCAATGTGTTAAAGCTTGGTCATCACGGCTCGCGCACTTCAAGTTCGGAAGTCTTTTTAACCACAGTGCGACCGTCGCTCGCAATTATCTCAGCCGGCAAAGACAATCGTTACGGTCATCCGCATAAAGAAGTGCTCGATCGGCTCGCCAAACTGCATATTCCTTCACGCTCTACAATTACCGAAGGAAGTATTATACTGAAAAGCGATGGACAACACATCTGGAGAAAATAATATAGACGAAAATGAGTTGAAAAAAAGACTCACGCCGCAGGAATACGCGGTACTGCGGGAAAAGGGAACGGAGGCGCCGTTTTCCGGTGAATACGTACACACCAAAGAAGACGGCATATATCGCTGCAAGGTGTGCGGCAATGCACTTTTTTCTTCGGACACCAAATTTGACTCGGGTACCGGCTGGCCGAGTTTTGACGAGGCGCTTCCCGGTGCGGTGCGTCTGATGCAAGACGACTCGCATGGCATGCATCGCACTGAAGTCGTCTGTGCACAGTGTGGCTCACATTTGGGCCACATTTTTGACGATGGCCCCACCAAAACCGGCAAGCGCTACTGCATGAATTCCGTGTGTCTTGATTTGGAGGAAAAGTAGAGCCACGGTAAAAATAATTTTTCCAGTGAGCGCTCCGGGCCGCTAGGCCAAGTCTTACTCACTTCCAAAATTATTTTTACCGTGGCTAGTTTACTTTATTAAAGAATCGTTTTTCGCAATCTCTTCTTTAATACGTGCGGGGCGCTCGGTCGGATGGTCGCGATAATAGTCTTCGACGATGGTCGCGCCATGATGGGCGTGCTCGTAGTCTTTGCCGTCGTGTCCCATAAGGTATCGCTCATGTAGTTCATGCAAAAGTATAGACTCACGTTCAGTTGGCGAGAGCGTTGCTTCGATCCAGATCTCGCGGTGGGGGATGAATGAATACACAAGGTCATGCCCGCCTTCGGCATATTCGACATAACACGTGTCGCGCACAAGCGTGCCGTCGACAAGCCACACAGTCACGCTACTACTGTAGTCGTTGAGTTTATGCTGGTGAATCTTCTCGACGAGCTCTTTGTGGCTCAATGTATCGAGTATCCAGCGTACACGCTTTGAGCTCATGCGCTCTTTTTTCTCAAAACGGTCTGCTTTTCGTGTAGCCTCGTCAGGACTCAGTCCACTTTTTATGTACTCTATTTCTTTCAAAAGATGTTCTATGAAATATTTCCGTTCAGATGGTGCTGTTTCACTGTCGATCCAAAATTCGTCTTTCGGAATAAACGGCAAGTGATAGTGACTGTCGTACTCGACAAAATTTTCATTCAGTTCTTTGCGTATCTTCTCGCCGTCGACAAGCCAGATGTGATAGTCACCGTGCATGCCCAGATCTTCGAGATAGAATTTTTTATGCTCTGACATGAGCATATAGTAGCACAGAGAATCCTTCTTCCTTCGAAATTCTGTGCTATATTTCAACTGTGACTACTGACGAGGCGATTCAAAAAGTGTGGAGCTATCACCACGTGCATCATGTGCTCAAAAGGGCCGATGCCATTTTGGTGCTTGGCAGTCATGATGTACGTGTGCCGGAGTATGCCGCTAAGCTGTACCATGAAGAATGGGCTCCGCTCATGATCTTTTCCGGAACGGGTTTCGGGCATCGAGGTGATCTTTTGAAAACACACTTTGGTGGAAAGGCGGAAGCCGATTATTTTGCCGACATTGCACAACAGCACGGCGTGCCGCGTGAGGCGATGCTCATTGAAAATAAATCTCAAAATACGGGACAAAATTTTGAATTCACCGGAGAACTTTTGAAAACAAAAGGCATACAGCTTGGGACGGTGATCGTCGTCACCAAACCGTACATGGAGCGACGGGCATATGCGACGGGCAAACGCTGGTGGCCGGATGTGGAATTGATTCTTTCCACGCCGTCGCTTTCATTTGAAGAATACGTGAGTGGCGACATAGGAAAAGACGATGTTATCAATATCATGCTCGGCGATCTTGAGCGCATCAAAGAGTATCCGAAACGGGGATTTCAGATAGAGCAAGAGATTCCGTCGGACGTAGGGCAAGCGTTTGAACAACTAGTGAAAGAAGGATATACAAAACATCTGATTAAACAGTAACGTTTATTCTCCCTTCTTCTTTTCCACAAACCCCATAAACGCCTGCATGATCTCAAGCGGGATGGTAAAGATGATCGTGTTTGACTGGTCGGATGAGATGTCGTTGATGGACTGCAAGGTGCGCAAATGCAAAGCACCCGGCTGTGCGGCAAGCATACGTGCGGCTTTTGCCATGTTTTCCGATGCGGCAAGCTCGCCTTCGGAGTTGATGATGACCGCGCGTTTTTCACGCTCGGCCTCGGCCTGCTTGCCGATCGTACGCTCCATGTCCGGTGGGAGGCTTACGTCTTTCAGCTAGACGTTGCGCACCTTGAGTCCACACGCATCGGTTTCCTTGTCGACGATCTCGCGTATCC
>CAZDRD010000008.1:0-13982 GCA_964507945.1 uncultured Candidatus Saccharibacteria bacterium | reverse complement strand
CTGTCTTGTCTGCCGATCTCTTTGGCATGACGACGACCAATACCGACGATCTCAATATTGGCCAACAGCTCGAGCGGGCGTTGCCATATTTCGACTACATCGCACCCATGATCTATCCGTCGCATTATCCAAACGGTTTCAATGGATGGAACAATCCCAACACCGTGCCGTACGACCTTATCAAATTCGTACTCGACAGCGCGGTGCGCCGGACGATCGCGACTTCGAGCATCGTCCCTACGCTTCACAGTGAAAAGATCTACCGCGCGACGAGCACCGCTTCAAGCACTGAGCAAATTTTTACCGGACTGTATACCAAAGAAAGCTACAGCAAATATAAGATCCGCCCGTGGCTGCAAGACTTTGATTACGGCGGCAACTACGGTCCCAAAGAAGTCCGTGCGCAAATTCAGGCTACCTACGATGCTGGCCTTGATTCGTGGATGCTCTGGGCGCCGAGTAATAGATATACGCGCGAAGCTTTGGAAAGCAACTAAAAGATTGCAAGTTTACACAGGTGTGGTACAAAGAAAACGGGGGTTTCTCTAATTACGAGGTGATATGGATCACGCAGCAGAAATAGCGGCAATGCTGGCAAGGAAATTTTCTACAACTCCTGGCGAACATCTGAAGGGAGGTGGTCCAGTATCTCCTCCGCCACATTTGGCGGCGGTATCATTCGGCGGACGGAGGCAGAAAGGTAAACCTTGCATGCGCCCACCGCACGCCAAGGTCCTGCTTCGAGCCGTTCGAGCGCAGCACTCTTTTTAACAAGCGATCTCACAACCTTGCCCCTTCGGGGGCGTTCTTTCTGTCTACTGATCTTTAAGGTGATGTGCGAGTTCTTTTAGTATCTCAAGCACCCAAGCAAGCATCAGAGGTTCTTTTTCAATTTCCTCCATGGAGAAAAATCTTCCGTACTCGCCCTCGCAGACGGTGACTGTTTGCTCGAAGTCTGCCCCTACTTCGATTGCGTATACATGGACTACTTTGAAGAAAAAACGATACGTCCAGAAAAACCAATAATCCTTAGGCGTGATGCAAAGCTCCTCTTGTGTCTCGCGAAGCATCGCCTCTTCTGGAGTTTCGCCCTCCTCCATACCGCCTCCGAAAAGGCCAAGAAAGCCGGGGCTCAACTTGGCGTTTCCATCGCGTCTCTGGAGGTAAAAGAACCACCTGCCGTCTTGCTTCCTGTATGGGATGATGGAAGCAAGCTGACGAGCTTTCTGATGTTTGGTGACTCTCGTGTCGGGCTTGTTCATAACACACACACTCACTTTTTCATTAGTACCATTTAACGTATACTACAAACATGCCAACTCCGCAATTTTCACTCCAAGGAATGGGCGATATCTTTCCGGAAAATCGGATCACGTATTTTGCGCTCACTGACACGCGCAACAAGCACGTGCCATTCGGGATCAAGCAGCTTGATCGCTCGCGGCACACCTATGTCATCGGCAAGACCGGCATGGGCAAGTCCACGCTTTTGGAGAATATGGCCATTCAGGACATCCAAAACGGGGAAGGTTTGTGCTTTATCGACCCGCACGGGGGTACGGCGGAAAAACTGCTCGACTATATACCAGAAGAGCGCGTGAAAGATGTTCTGTACTTGGCACCCTTTGACCTGCAATACCCGATCTCGTTTAACGTGTTGGAAAATGTCGAACCTGATCGCAGGCACCTCGTCGTCAACGGTCTCATGAGTACGTTTGAAAAATTGTGGGTCGATCAATGGTCGGCGCGCATGTCGTACATTTTGCAAAATACGCTCGCGGCACTGCTCGAATATCCCGATGCGACGCTGTTGGGCGTCAATCGCATGTACATTGACCGCGATTATCGCCGCAAGGTGATAGCAAACATTTCCGATGCGTCCGTGCGCTCGTTTTGGGTGGATGAATATGCGAAGTATACCGACAAGTACGCGCAAGAAGCGACACCTGCCATTCAAAACAAGATCGGACAGTTCGTCTCCAATGCGCTGGTGCGCAACATCATCGGCCAGCCCAAGTCCACATTCGACATCCGACATCTCATGGATGAGCGTAAAATTTTTATCGTCAACTTATCGAAAGGCCGCGTCGGCGAAGGCAATGCGAACTTGCTCGGTTCAATGCTCATTACCAAGATCTATCTCGCTGCAATGTCGCGCGCCGATGCAGCACCGTCGGTGCTGGGTAAACTTCCTGAGTTCTATTTGTACGTAGACGAATTTCAAAACTTTGCCAACAAGTCGTTTGCCGATATTTTGTCGGAGGCGCGCAAATACAAATTGGCACTCACCATCGCGCATCAATACATCGAGCAGATGGAAGAAGAAGTACGTGCGGCAGTGTTTGGCAACGTGGGCACGATGATCGCATTTCGCGTCGGTGCGTTCGATGCGGAAGTGCTTGAGAAAGAATTTTCTCCGGTATTTACGGCGGACGATCTCGTCAACTTAGGTGCGCGGCAGATCTACCTCAAGCTCATGATCGACGGCGTAACCTCACAGCCTTTCTCGGGTACGACGATGGCACCGATACCGGTGGGGGCAGTGTCGCATCGTGATCGTGCGATAGCATTCTCGCGTCGCTTATTTAGTCGCCCGCGTGATGAAGTAGAAGACGAGATCAGGGCATGGACCGAACAATCTTTCGCGGAGCCGCGCGAGAAAGACGAACGCCGCGAGGGTGCGCCCGCACGAACGCCGTCGCCGTACACGTCGGCGCGTTCGACGCAGCAATCATATGCACCGCGGTCAGGAGAATATGAACGTAAAGACTCATCACCTGAACGAAAAGAGTATCGTGAGTCTCGTCCGCGCTATAATACCCAACGCAATGACGACCGTCCGCGTGAACGCGAACAATATAGAGCACCCGCCCCACATCCTGCAACACAAAAAGAACATACTACCCAATCCCTCAAAGAAGTCTTGGCAAAAGTAGCGACCCAAGAGCGTGAGAAAGAAACAAAACGGGCGCCTATATCCACACCGCCTACTTCATCCACGCTCCCTGCCCGCAATGACAAGGGCGCGACCGACGAAGATCGAAAAGCGCTCAAAAATGTGCTAGCATCGGTGATGCACGTGCAGGAACAAAAAAGCATCGCCCCAAAACCACCACAGCCGGCGCCATCCGCGCCCGTGAAAAAACCGTCCGAAGTTCCTGAAAGCGTGTTGCGAAACGTTTTAGCAGTCGAAGATAAATAACCGTGAAAACCATACTCATCACCGGTGGCGCAGGATTCATCGGTTCAAATCTCATTGAGGCGTTGGTGCGCGATCCAAACAATCGCGTCATTTCGCTTGATAACTATTTCACTGGTAAGAAAGAAAACCATATCGAAGGCGCCACATATATCGAAGGACACACGAAAGACATAGAGACGCTCATACTTGAGACGCCCGATATCATTTACCATCTCGGCGAATATTCACGCGTGCGACAAAGTTTGAACGAGCCAGATGTAGTATGGGATCTCAACATACAGGGTACGTTGGGTGTATTAGAATTTTGGCGCAAACATCAGTGCAAGCTCCTCTATGCCGGCTCATCGACAAAATTTACGGATACGCGGGCTGACGGTGTGGCTGGACGCGATCTTGCACCATATACGTGGGCGAAAGCATCAAATACCGAACTGGTCGTGAACTATGCGCATTGGTACGGTCTCTCACACGTGACAGTGTACTTTTATAATGTATACGGTCCGCGAGAACTTGATGACAAGTACGGCACCGTGGTCGCCACGCTTCGGCGTCTCTACCTTGAAGGCAAACCGCTGACGATCGCAAGTCCAGGCACGCAGATGCGCTGCTTTACGCACGTAGAGGACACCATAGCTGGCATACTGCTTGCGGCAGAGAAAGGAGAGGGGGATGGCTATGGTATCGGAGCAAAAGACTGCCATTCGCTTCTCGATATCGCACATATGTTTGGCGGTGAGATCGAGATGTTACCACAAACCCAGAGCACACGATCTTCGACCGAAGTTGATTCGACTAAAATAGAAGCATTGGGTTGGAAAACCACTCATACGCTTGAGGAGTACATCAAGGCAAATACCAAGCAGCAATTTGCAGTATAGAAATATTTGTGGTACTTTATACCACAGTGACCGCACGATTGTTGCAGTCGTAACGGCTTAGGAGGATTAGTTGGCTGATCTCGCAAGAAGTCTCAAACAGATAGGTGTCACCGCTCGGGCCTCAACGGGAGGCGAAGGAAGCGTTGTTATGGAACTTCCCAACGGAGCCGACCTTAAGGTTCGCAAGGGCGGGGAAGTCACCTTCAGAGTCCGTCGGGGAGAGGAGAAGTTCTCTCTCACAGCCCAGTCGCCGGATGCGGCTCCCGCATGGCAGAATGCGCACCACCATAAAGGGTATTACGAACGATATATCGTCTTGAGCGGTAGCATCATGATTGCTTACGCCGATGAAGGAGGATGCCATATTGCGGAACTATATGAATATGAAGAGCATTCCCTTGGGCCGACGATGGACCACAACGTACGTGTTTTTCCCGGTGCCGTCTTTCTTGTAGAAATGTACGGGGGGCCGGCAGTTCCCAACCCTGACAAGACAGGCAACGACTGGTGGCCGGCATCCCAGGATTTTATGGACTGGCTAGCGTCACTCCCGGTATAGCTACTGATCAACACGGTGACCGTGTTGCCGCCCACTCATTGTGAGTTGGGCGGCAAACTGTTTTAATAGATACATCATGAAAAAACGCATACTTATCTTCTCGCTCGCGTACTATCCAAATTATGTGTCGGGGGCAGAAACAGCGATTAAAGATACTACTGATCGTATTGATCCGAGTGATATCGAATTTCACATGATTACGCAGCACTATAACGCAGGTGAACCTCGTGATGAACGCATTGGAAATGTCTATGTGCATCGTGTTGGTTTTGGATCCGCATATCTTTCAAAAATGTCATATATACCCTTTGCAACAGTGAAAGGACTCTTGTTGCATCGCACGTATCATTTTGACGGTCTGTGGGCGATGATGACGTACATGCTTTTTCCAGTCGTGCTCATGCGATACCTTGGAATACGAATACCGTATGTGCTCTCACTGCAAGATGGTGATAGTTTTGAACGCGTGTTTGAACGGTGGTTCATAAAGCCATTTGTGCCGTTGCTTGCACAAGGCTTTCGTAAAGCAACCGTCATTCAAGCAATTTCGCAGTACCTTTCAACATGGCCGGGACGTTTTGGTTACACCGGCCCACTCGAAATCATTTATGACGGCGCAAACCCGAAAGATATTCATCAAGAGTTTAACGACGAAGAGATAGAAGCAATCAGGCAGAAAATAGGTCGGAAAGAAGGGGAAGTGATTCTTATGAATACTGCACGACTCGTGTATCAAAAGGGTGCCGATGTAACGATCCGCGCGCTCACCTTGTTGCCCGAGCAGGTGCGGCTTGTGCTTGTGGGCGATGGTGTGGAACAAGAAAAATTGGTAGCCCTCACAAAAGAACTTGGGCTTGAATCGCGCGTGTTGTTCACTGGTAAGGTTGATAGGAGTGAAGTAACAAAGTATCGCAAAGCGGCAGATATTTTTGTGGGGCCAAGCCGGTCGGAAGGTCTTGGTCATGCATTTCTCTCAGCAATGGCCTCACGTCTGCCGGTCGTGACCACGCAAGTGGGGGGCATCGCCGACTTTCTGTTTGATGCAAAACGCAACCCTGACAAACCAACAACTGGCTGGGCGGTGGACCCTGATTCGCCCGAGCAGATAGCCGAAGCAGTCAAAGATATCATGGCGCATCCTGAAAAGATGAAAGAAGTAACCGAACGCGCCCGCAGGATGGTGGAAGAAAAATTTGACTGGGATATGATCGCAAAAGACATGCGCGAAAAAGTATTTAGCAAAGTTTTGAAATAAAAATTTTTAAATCAGCATGGTCCCCAATACTAATCTTATAGAAAAAGCCGCAAAGATAGCCGCACAGGCACATGCGGGGCAGATGCGAAAGGGTGATGACACACCCTACATCGTCCATCCGTTTATGGTTGCTATGCTTTTACAAAAGAACGGTTTTTCTGACACCTGTATTGCGGCCGCATTGGTGCATGATGTTCTGGAAGACACTGAGTATGGGGCAGATGCATTGCGTAGCGCGCTTGGAGACGAGGTGATGGCGATAGTGCTCACACTGACCGAAGACAAGACGCTTCCGTGGGAAGAAAGAAAGAAAAAGTACATCGAGTCGGTGCGACAGGGTTCCGAAGAGGCAAAAGCGGTTTCCATCGCAGATAAAATCCACAACCTGAAAAGTCTGCTCGCCATGCATGCGCAAAAAGGGTCGGAAACATGGAAGGCATTCAATCGTGGCAAAGAACAAAAATTATGGTTTGAAGAAGCGATGCTCCAGATGTTTAAAGAAACTTGGCGGCACCCGCTTGTCGATGAGTATGAAGGGTTGGTACAAAAGATGAGACTGCTCGATTAATGCAGACCAATTTGTCGTTTTTTTTCTTCCGTATCGCGAAGCGTGTCGCGTGTGCGTATGTATGCGGTGCGCACCTGCTCCGGTAGCGCCGTCTGGTCAATAGTGCGCTCAAGTACCTTTGTCCAAAACTCGATACGCGCATGATTGAGTTCCTTCAGGTTGCCGACACTTTGCCCGTATGCGCGCACATAGTACCAAATGATCTCTCCCAGCCGGTACATACGCATGAGCCAGAGTGCTTCGGCCTCTTCAGGGGCTCGGTTATCCGCAACATACTGCGCCAGCGCGGCTTCAAGTGGTGGGTTGTATAATGTCATGAAATTCAGAAAACGCGCCCACCCTTCGTATTTGTTACCGAAACGGAGAGATGAAAAGTCGAGAAGGTATATGATATCTTCAAATATGCGTATGTTGTGCGGGACGAAATCGGTGTGAGTGAGGAAGTTGCAATATTGTTCGATTCTTTTTTCTCCCGCATATACCATACCTTTTGCGCGGGCGAGTGCAGCTAATAAGTCTTTTTTTTCAGGAAGTGCTGTAGTGATATTTTTTTCGAATGTAGCAAATGTGTCGAGATAACGTTTAGCATCATAGCTTTCAAATACCCTTTTGATCTGTCCGATATGCGCAGAGGTGGTCGCGTGCGCGCTCTCTTGCGCCTTAAAAGCGCGAAGCGCGAATTGAAATTGCTCTGGCAGCGGCCTTGCCAGAAACGGTTGCGTTTGTTGAATGAATTTCTGTATGACCATATGCATACCGTCTTGACGAAGGTATGCGATCTCTTCAGGAGAATGAAACGTGTCGTATGCAAAATTGATCTTATGCAAGAGTGCACGGCAGGCTCGTTCATGTGCTAGTTCTTGTATACCGCTTGGATCACTGGTCGCTTTGATCACGACGCGTACATGGTCTGTCGTACGTTCACCCAAGAGGATCAGCTTACGGCCGCTTTTGGTGGTGACGGCGTGCATCAGATAGCGTTCACCGGAGATATGCGGCTGTTCTTCTGCGAGCACAAAGCCATGGGCTAAGAGCGTCGGTCTTATGCGAGCGAGTTCCTGCTCCCGATATGTTTCCCATGCTGCTTTAGGATTATTCTCTTGCATGATTGAACGTAGTTTCGAGATACTCTCTATGTTTGTCCCACGATGTCTCGTAGGCAACAAATGCCTGTTGTGGGTATGGAACAAATGGCAAGATCTCCGGACGAGGAAGCGGCATTTCTTCGATCGTACTGCACGCACGGCGTCTTGTGAGTCGTTCGATGAGTCTGCGAACTTTATTTTTACCCGCCAACGTATGTGCGGACTGATCTCCAATGTGAAAAATGATCGGAGTACGAATAAGAAAAGAAGCGATGATCGTCGGCAACTCAACTGACGCGCCGTTTTCTATGTACAGCACATCGGCATGGCGGGCTTCTCGAAGTAAAACACGTATACCATACAGCAAGCGCAACGGAAGCAGTGTCTGCTTATCAATACACACATATCGCACCCCAGCCACTTCTTCCGGCAGTCTGCCGTAGAGGACGATCGTCATCTGATGATTCCCCGCAAGTTTGCCTGCCAAGGTTTTTACATAAGGCGCCGGTTCAGCGATATCGGGAGGATAGAGCGGTGTTGCTATGACGATACGCATACGGCCCAGTATAACAAAATGTATGATAGACTGGCATACATATATGAAAATCCTCATCGCTACACCACTTTCGCCGCCGGACGCTGGGGGGCCGTCGTACTACAGCCAGCATTTACAAGAAGCGTTTACGGCGCTCGGTCATGACGTGGTCGTGCATTCTTTTCGTGATGTGCGGCGCTTTCCGCCGGTGGTCCGACATCTTATATATGCATGGCGGCTTTTTCGGGATGTAGACTTGGCCGATGTCACGATCGCGCTTGATACGTGGAGTGTTGCACTACCTGCGGTGTGTATCGGTAAGCTCGTGCACAAACCGGTCATTATACGGAGTGGTGGAGATTTTCTGTGGGAGGCGTTTGTCGCGCGTACGCATGAACCGGTCGTATTGCGGGAGTTCTATGACGTGCCGCGAGATCTCACGCCCAAAGAACGTATCGTTTTTTGGATCACCAAGCATATTATTTTTACCCTTGCAACACGCATCGTGTTTAGTACGTCATGGCAAAGAGATAGTGTAGTGAAAGCGTACGGGGTGCGTTCAGAAAAGACGACGACCATAGAAAATTTTTACGGGCCGAAAAAAGAAAATGAAGAGCCGACTAAAAAGAACTTTCTTTGGATTGGTCGCGATATTTTTTTGAAAAATGTTCATGTGCTTGAGCAAGCATTTCAAAAAGCAAAAGAAACACATCCCGACATCGAGTTAGAGCTTTTGAAAAACGTACCGCAAGCAGAAGCGTTTAAGAAACTTGCATCGTGCTGGGCGTTTGTGTTGCCGTCACTTTCCGAAGTCAGTCCCAATCTCGTGATGGAAGCATTACAGCGCGACCGGCCGTGTATCGTGACACAGGAAACAGGCATTCGCGACCGGATAGGCGACTCGGTGCTGTACGTCGATCCTAGGAGTGTCGACGATCTTGCTGAAAAAATCTCGCTCTTGGCTGACTCTACACAGCGTCAAGAATACGCGCGCCGTGTGCGGGATTTTTCCTATGTGCACACCTACGAAGACATCGCAAAAGAATTTTTGGTAGTGTATAAAGACCTATGAATATTTTGACTGTCGGTACAGACAGGTCGCTTTTTGAGGAGGGCAGTGCTGCGCGAGAGCGTATCGTCCGATATGGAACCATTGCCGATGAATACCATATCATCGTTTTTTCCCGCAAGGCAGATGCGTTTACGCAAATCAAGATAGCAGAAAATGTTTTTGTACATCCGACCAATTCATCTTCCAAGTTTTTCTATATGCGCGATGCGCGGCGCGTTGCCAAGACATTGGGGAATTTTGATCTCGTTTCCGCACAGGATCCGTTCGAGTGCGGACTTGCGGCATCGTGGATCGCGCAAGACAAAAAGGCACGGCTGCAAGTGCAGCTTCACACCGATCCGTTCTCGCCATCTTTTAAGCAGGAATCACTACTCAATCATATACGGCTTACCATCGCACAGCGCGTCCTCCCTAAGGCTGATTGCATTCGCGTCGTGTCTGAACGTACACGGAATGGTCTGCGTGCTGCAAACGTACCCCTCAAAGCGGAGCCGAGCGTGCTGCCGATCTTTGTCAATGTGGCGGATATGGTAAATACACCATCCATTTTTTCACTTCACGAAAAATATCCGCAGTTCAATTTTTGGGTTTTGATGGTCTCAAGGTTGACGAAAGAAAAACGCATCGATCGTGCCCTCGACGCCATGGCGCTCCTTGCAAAGCAGTATCCAAAACTCGGACTGGTGATCGTGGGTGACGGACCATTGCGCAGCGCTCTTGTCACGCACGCGGCAAAGCAGGGGATCAAAGACCGTGTCATATTCGAAGGTTGGCAGCATGACCTCGTGTCATATTACAAAAGCGCAAGCTGTTATCTTTTAACTTCTGACTACGAAGGCTATGGCCGCACGCTCATCGAAGCCGCGGCATCGGGCCTGCCGATCGTCACGACCGATGTGGGCATTGTCGACGAATACTTTGCCGACAATGAATCCGCGCTCATCGTGCGCGAGCGGGATGCGGCCGCGATCGCGCAGCGGATCTCGACGCTCATCGAAGACAACAACCTGCGCGTGCGCCTCGGCTACACCGCCAAGCGCCGCGTCACCGAAGGGGCACCCACCTTTGACGACTACCTCGCAAAAATGAAAGACCAATTTGCAAACTGCTGTCGTGCGGAGTAAGCTTGTGTGCATGAGTGAAGGACATCGCCAGGAGCAGGGTGTGCCGAAAGTCGTGACTATCGGTGGCGGTACGGGACATTTCACTATTCTTTCAGGACTCAAACATCAGCCGGTTTCCATCACTGCCATTGTCTCGATGGCAGATGACGGGGGTTCGACCGGAGTATTGCGTGATGAATTCGGCGCATTGCCGCCCGGCGACTTACGCCAATGCCTCGTAGCGCTCTCCGATGCCGATGACGTGATGCGCGAACTTTTTGCGTATCGTTTTACGCATGGCGGATTGAAGGGGCATACCTTCGGTAATCTATTTATCAGTACGCTCGAATCGGTGGCTGGTAGTCTTGATGAAGCGCTTGAACGTACCGGAGATATTTTAAAAATCAGAGGTCGTGTTTTGCCCGTGACGCTCGACGACGTGCATTTGGTCATGGAACTCAAGAACGGCAAGATCCTTCGGGGCGAACATAGCGTTGATTCCTATCAGCTCATCTCGCGCTTCGGTGTAGCGCAGGTGCAGCTTGAACCCGCGGCGGTACTCAATGAAAAAGCGCGTGAAGCGATCCATGATGCCGATGTAATCATCGTTGGGCCGGGAGATTTGTATACTTCCACGATGCCTAATTTTTTGGTAGATGGTATGAAGGACGCGCTTGGTACCACGCAGGCGAAAATCTTACTGGTTGCGAATCTGATGAACAAGCATGGTCAAACCGACGATTTCACCGTCACGCAATATGTCGAAGAACTTGAACATGCACTCGGGGCGCGCGTGTTCGATGCGGTGTTGTACAATACATCGGTCCCTCCCCAAGAGTTGGTGAAGCGGTATGTGGATGAAGGGGAACCGGTCGCGCAAACGGGCGAGCATCTCCAAGGGGTGAAGTATGTGGGTGTCGATCTGCTTGCGGATGAACTCGCTATACCCAAGGACGGCGATGTCCTACAGCGTACGCTCATTCGTCACGATTCCTTCAAGCTTGCGCAGGCTATTATGGAGTATATAGTAGAGATCACATAACCAAACCGCCATATGCCAACGAAACAAGCAGCAAAAAAGGTAGGAAAACAAAAGGAAAAAAAGACCGCATCGACACATGAAAAGCCGCTTATCGGCTTTGTAGGACAGGGCTTTGTCGGCAGAAGCTACGCCGATGACTTTGAAAAACGCGGCTACACGACGGTGCGGTATTCCCTTGAAGAAGCGTATATCGCAAATAAAGAAGAAATAAAAACATGCGACATCGTGCTCATTGCGGTGCCGACACCAACGACACCGAAGGGTTTTGACTACAGCAATGTCGAACAGGCAATTGCACTGGTGGGTAAAAACAAGATCGCGGTCATCAAGTCCACGCTCTTGCCCGGCACCGCAGAAGAACTTCAGAAAAAATTTCCCGATCGTATCGTTTTGTTTTCTCCCGAATTCCTCAATGCCAAAACCGCCGCGTGGGACGCTGCGTACCCGATCATGAATATCGTCGGATGGACGCGCGAGCATCCCAAACACAAAGAAGCCGCTGCAACCGTCCTTACCCATCTCCCTAAAAGTTTGCATACGCAGGCGGTACATGCGCGCGAAGCGGAGCTCATCAAGTATGCGCACAACCTGCACGGCTTCACGCGCGTACTTTTTGTCAATCTCATGTACGATGCAGCGCAAGCGATCGGTGCAAATTGGGACGAAGTCAAAAAGGCGATAGATGCCGATCCGTATTTCTCGGAACGCGCGCCGTACTACAACAATCCCGTCCACAAAAGCGGCCATCCGGGAGCCAAGCCTGGCCGAGGTGCCGGTGGTCCGTGCTACATCAAAGACATGGCGGCGTTTTCCCGTTGGTACGAAGAAGTGACCGGAGATACGCACGGTGCGCAGGTATTCAAAGCGCTCGAAAAGAAAAACGTCAAACTTCTTGTGGAAAGCGATAAGGACCTCGACCTCTTGCGCGGTGTGTACGGCAAAAAAATATGAAGATACTCGTGACCGGCGGCGCAGGATTCATCGGCAACCACCTCACGTTGCGTCTTCTGGCTGACGGTCATGAAGTCGTGATCATCGACAATGTCAATCCCTATTACGATCCGACGTTGAAGGAAGCACGACTCAAACGTCTGCCCGATACGGTACCCGTTTACCGTCTCGATATAAGCGACGTGCAAGCGCTTGAGACGGTCTTCAAAGAGCATACCTTTGATGCGATCGCGCATCTGGCGGCACAGGCAGGGGTGCGCTACTCGCTCATCGACCCCTTGGCATACGCGCGTACCAACTATCTCGGCACGCAAAATATCTTTGAGATGGCGCGGCTCTACAGCGTCCCGCATGTAGTCTTCGCTTCGACGTCTTCGGTGTACGGAAAAAATAAAGACATGCCGTTTGGCGAAGATGCGCATATTCATACCCCGATATCCGTGTATGCCGCATCGAAGCGTGGCGGAGAATTGTTGGGGCATGCTTATGCACATCTCTTTGGGATCCACGTAACCTGCCTGCGCTTTTTTACCGTCTATGGCCCATGGGGCAGGCCCGATATGGCACTCTTTCTTTTTACCGAAGCGATGCTCGATGATAAACCGATCGAGCTCTACAATGGTGGCGACATGAAGCGCGACTTCACCTATGTCGATGATATCGTCGAAGGTTTCGCACGGGCGCTTGAAAAGCCGATGGGCTACGAGATCATCAACCTCGGTCACGGCAGGCCCGTGCATTTGCGAGAATTCGTATCGTTCATTGAACATGCGCTCGGTAAAAGGGCGATGATCATAGAAAAAGAGATTCAGCCCGGGGACGTGCCAGAGACCTTTGCCGATGTCAGCAAAGCAAAAGAGAAACTTGGTTTTGCTGCACAAATGCCCATCGAAGAAGGTGTCGCGCGCTTCGTTGCGTGGTATCGTGACTACTACAAGAAATAGTCATCGTACATGAAAATAGGTTTTGTAGGACAAGGCTTCATAGGAAAAAACTATGCCGACGATTTCGAATCGCGCGGCTACGGTGTGGTCCGGTATGCGCTCGAAGAGCCGTACGTACAAAACAAGGAAAAAGTAAAAGAGTGTGATGCCGTTTTTATTGCCGTCCCGACGCCGACGACCCCAAAAGGTTTCGATTACCGTATCGTCGAGGGCGCGGTATCCTTGGTCGGCAAGAATAAGATCGCGGTCATCAAGTCCACGCTCTTGCCGGGTACAACGGAACTTTTACAGCAACAATTCCCACAAACCATCGTTTTGCACTCGCCGGAATTTTTGCGTGAAAAAACAGCGAGCTACGATGCAGCACATCCCGAAAGAAACATTATCGGCATTCCTATAGATGATGATGCACATCGAGAGGCTGCACGTACGGTGCTTTCCGTACTTCCTCAAGCCCCGTACGAATTGGTGACGGACGCCAAGACTGCAGAGCTCATCAAGTACGGTGGTAATTGTTTTTTGTATACGAAAGTCGTGTTTATGAATGTGCTGTATGATCTCGCACAAGAGATCGGCGCGGATTTTGACGCGATCGCGCAGGCGATGTCGGCCGATGAGCGTATTGGTAAAAGTCATATGCACCCCGTCCATGCAAGCGGCCACAGCAGCGCAGCGATCGGTCGCGGAGCAGGGGGCCATTGCTTTATCAAAGACTTTGCTGCGTTTGTAAAATTGTATAAAGAAAAAGATGCCGATGCAGCAGGTGGGGCCGTGCTCGACGCGCTTCA